>JAOPUS010000109.1 GCA_025963345.1 Blastococcus sp.
CCCGCCTGAAGGAGGACCCCCTCCTCCCCACCCCTCGCAAGCTCGGGGCGGTACCCGGGGGGGACCGGCGTTCCAAGCGTTATCGACAGTGACGCCCGGATCCTCCACTCGAAATGATGAGCGTGACGACACGCCGCCTCGCTCAGTTGACCGACCCCAGTGCCCGGCTTACGGTCGGCGAACAACAACGGTGTGACACCTGAGGTCAGTGGGTGTATCGCCGTCGACCCGGAGCGCGGGAGTGCTGCGGGACCAGAGGAGGACGCTGACGTGAGCGACCAGAGCAACGGCTCCCAGGGTCAGCTCTTCAGCGACGCCGCCGTCGGCGCGCCGCGCTACGACGAGGTCGACACCGAACTCGTCGGTTACCGCGGCCCGACGGCGTGTGCCGCTGCAGGGATCACCTACCGCCAGCTCGACTACTGGGCCCGCACCGGCCTGGTCGCCCCCTCGGTCCGCACCGCGACCGGCTCGGGCACACAGCGGCTGTACTCATTCCGCGACATCCTGGTGTTGAAGGTGGTCAAGCGACTGCTGGACACCGGCGTCTCGCTGCAGAACATCCGCAAGGCCGTCGACCACCTGCGCACCCGCGGCATCAAGGACCTTGCCAACGTCACGCTGTTCTCCGACGGTGCCACCGTCTACGAGTGCACATCGGCCGAGGAGGTCGTCGACCTGCTGGCCGGTGGCCAGGGTGTCTTCGGCATCGCGGTCTCCGGGGCGCTGCGGGAACTCTCCGGCGAACTCGCCGAGTTGCCGGCCGAGCGTCTCGACGGTGGTCCGGTCACGTCGGCCGACGACGAGCTGTCGAAGCGCCGCCGCGCCCGCGCGGCCACCGCCTAGGAACACACCGCTTCCGCGCGAGGGGCGTCACCCGGACCTCGGGTGACGCCCTTCGCGCATGCTTTGGGGGTCGTACTCGCGCTCTCGGAGTTCTGCAGCACTCCTGAACCGAGAGGAACGCCCCAGGAGTGCCTCGATCGCGCCGCCCGCCGGTCCGGTCGGGGCGGATTGGCCTCCGGCCACCCGCTGGTAGCGTCGCAGCAATGGTCGACGGTTCTGAGACTCTCCCGCCGCTGGCCGGGTCGCTTCCCTCCCTGAGTTCACTGAACCCCGCCGGATCGTTCGCCGCCCGGCACATCGGGCCCCGCCCCGGCGACACCGCCGAGATGCTGTCGGCCGTCGGCCACCCGACGCTCGAGTCGCTCGTCGACGCCTGTGTCCCCGAGGGCGTGCGCGACCGCACGCCGCTGGACCTGCCCCCGGCCCTGGACGAGGCTGCGGTCCTCGCGCTGCTGCGTGAGCGGGCGGACGCCAACGACGTCTACACCTCGATGATCGGGTTGGGCTACTACGGCACGGTCACCCCCACCGTCATCCAGCGCACCGTGCTGGAGAACCCCGCCTGGTACACCGCCTACACGCCCTACCAGCCCGAGATCAGCCAGGGCCGGCTCGAGGCGCTCATCAACTTCCAGACGATGGTCGCCGACCTCACCGGGCTCGATGTCGCCGGCGCCTCCATGCTCGACGAGGCGACCGCCGCCGCCGAGGCGATGACGCTGGTGCGCCGGGCAGGCCGTAGCGGGGGCGGGCGTGGCGCGGATGCCGCAGCGGTCTTCGTCGTGGACGCCGACACCCTCCCGCAGACCCTCGGGGTGCTGCAGACCCGCGCCGAGCCCCTGGGCATTCCCCTGCACGTCGCAGACCTCTCGTACGGGTGGCCCACCGACCTGCCGGAGGCGGGCGCCTTCGGCGTGCTGCTGTCCTACCCGGGGGCCAGCGGAGCCGTCCGCGACCACCGGGCCCTCGCCGCGGCCGCGCACGAGGCCGGGGCCTCGGTCGTGGTGGCCGCCGACCTGCTCGCGCTCACGCTGCTCGAGGCGCCGGGGGAGTGGGGGGCCGACGTCGCCTGCGGCACCACCCAGCGCTTCGGCGTCCCCATGGGGTACGGCGGACCGCACGCGGGCTACCTGTCCGTCCGGGAGGGCCTGGCCCGGCAGCTGCCCGGCCGGCTCGTCGGGGTCTCGCTCGACGCCGACGGCGACGTCGCCTACCGGCTCGCCCTGCAGACCCGCGAGCAGCACATCCGCCGCGAGAAGGCGACCAGCAACATCTGCACCGCCCAGGTGCTGCTCGCCGTCATGGCCGGCGCCTACGCGGTCTACCACGGCCCCGAGGGGCTGGCCGCGATCGCGGCGCGCGTCCACCGCAGCGCATTCGCGCTGGCCGGCTGGCTGCGCGCCGGCGGGCTGGAACTGGTGCACGAGCACTTCTTCGACACCCTGACCGTCGCCGTGCCCGGCCGCGCGGCCGAGGTCGTGGCTGCGGCGGCGGAGCGGCGGATCAACCTGCGCCAGGTTGACGCCGACACCGTGGCCGTCGCCTGCGACGAGACGACCACCGTCGAGATCCTGCGCGCGGTCGCGGAGTCCTTCGGCGTGAGCGCCGACGCCTCGGGGCTGGACGACGGGGGTGCCGACGCACTGCCGGCCGAGCTACGACGCCGGACGCCGTACCTGACCCACCCGGTGTTCTCCGCGCACCGCTCCGAGACCGCGATGCTGCGCTACCTGCGCACCCTCTCCGACAAGGACCTCGCGCTGGACCGCACGATGATCCCGCTCGGCTCCTGCACGATGAAGCTGAACGCCGCCACCGAGATGGCCGCCATCACCTGGCCGGAGTTCGCGAACCTGCACCCCTTCGTGCCGCTGGAGCAGGCGCGCGGCTACGCGCAGCTGATCGAGGAACTGTGCGACGCGCTGGCTGAGGTCACCGGGTACGCCGCGGTGAGCGTGCAGCCCAACGCCGGGTCGCAGGGCGAGTTCGCCGGCCTGCTGGCCATCCGGGCCTACCACCACTCCCGGGGCGACCAGCAGCGCGACGTCTGCCTGATCCCGAGCTCGGCCCACGGCACCAATGCCGCCAGCGCGGTCATGGCCGGGATGCGGGTGGTCGTCGTCGCCTGCGACGAGGCCGGCAACGTGGATCTCGGCGACCTGCGGGCCAAGGTGGCCCAGCACGCCGAGCGGCTGGCCGCGATCATGCTCACGTACCCCTCGACGCACGGGGTGTTCGAGGTCGACATCCAGGAGATCTGCGGCGCGGTCCACGACGCCGGTGGGCAGGTCTACGTCGACGGGGCGAACCTCAACGCGATGGTCGGCCTGGCCAAGCCGGGGCGCTTCGGCTC
>JAOPUS010000121.1 GCA_025963345.1 Blastococcus sp.
CTGCTCCGGCGGCCAGGTCAGCATGCGGACGACGGACGGCCAGCAGCGCGTCGACGTCATCTACCGCCGCATCGACGACGACTTCCTCGACCCGGTGCACTTCCGGTCGGACTCGGTGATCGGCTGCGCCGGCGTGGTCAACGCCGCCCGCGCCGGCCGGGTGACGATCGCCAACGCGGTGGGCAACGGCGTCGCCGACGACAAGCTGCTCTACACCTGGGTGCCCGACCTCATCCGCTACTACCTCGGGGAGGAGCCGGTGCTCGCCAACGCCGACACCTACCGCCTGGACGAGCGGGACACCGTCGAGTGGGTGCTGGAGTCCCTCGACCAGCTGGTCCTCAAGCCGGTGGACGGCTCCGGCGGGAAGGGCATCGTCATCGGGCCGCGCGCTGACGAGAAGACGCTGTCGGACCTGGCGGTCAAGGTGCGGGCGCGGCCGCGGGACTGGATCGCGCAGAAGCCCATCGGGCTCTCGACCGTCCCCACGCTGGTGGGTGGCCGGATCGCGCCGCGGCACGTGGACCTGCGGCCGTTCGCGGTCAACGACGGCAGCAAGGTGTGGGTGCTGCCCGGGGGGCTGACCCGCGTCGCGCTGCCGGAGGGCGAGCTGGTGGTCAACTCCAGCCAGGGCGGCGGCTCCAAGGACACCTGGGTGATCAGCCCGCCGCGACAGGCCGCCGACGCCGACGAGCCCGACCTCACCCGCATCGAGTTCACCGCCGCCGACCTGCCCGACGACCCGCCGGCGCAGGACCCGGGCCCGCTCAACGACACGGTGGTCGGCCAGTCCCAGCAGCAGCAGCAGTTGAAGGACCCCGTCCCTCTCAGCCCTCGCACGCTCGGGCCGAGCCTCCGGACGGGGCCGGACCGCCGGTCGCGTTCGCGAGTCACGGGAGAGTCCGCATGTTGAGCCGGATCGCGGAGTCGCTGTTCTGGATCGGCCGCTATGTCGAGCGCGCCGACGACACCGCCCGCATCCTCGACGTGCACACCCAGCGCCTGGTCGAGGACCCCTGGATCCACGAGCGGCGGGCCTGCTCCAACCTGCTGGCCCTCATGGGGTCGCCCACGCCGGAGGCGGAGGCCGACACCGAGCGGGTGCTGGCCACGCTCGCCTTCGACCGCACCAGCCCGAGCTCGATCGTCGGCGCGCTGTCGGCCGCGCGGGAGAACGCCCGCGGCGCCCGCGAGGTGCTCTCGGCCGAGATCTGGGAGTCGCTGAACGTCACCCACAACGCCCTGCCCCAGCAGCGCACGATGGCCCGCCGGTACGGGCCGCACTCGCTGTTCCGGTTCGTCCGCGAGCGCTCGGCGATGGTCTTCGGGCTGGCCGACTCCACGATGAGCCGCGACGAGAGCTGGCTGTTCCTCATCCTGGGCCGCTCGCTGGAGCGGGTGGACATGACCTCGCGGATCCTCTCCACCCGCGTGCTGGCCGGTGACGCGGCGCCGTCCTGGACGCTCGTCCTGCGGTCCACCGGCGCCTACGAGCCCTATCTGCGGACCTACCGCGGGATGGTCAACAGCAGCCGGGCCGCGGAGTTCCTGCTGCTGGACCGGCTGTTCCCGCGGTCGGTGTTCGCCGCACTGGAGCAGGCCGAGGCCTGCCTGGCCGAGCTGGAGCGGTCCACCGTGCGTGACGCGGCCCGCATCGGGGTGACCGGCGAGGCGCACCGCATCGTCGGGCGGGCCAGGACCATGCTGGAGTTCATGGGCACCCCCGAGTTGCTGGCCCAGCTACCGGCGCGGCTGGAGGAGCTGCAACGCACCTGCTCCGCGGCCAGTGCCGCGGTCACCCACCGCTTCTTCACCGAGCAGGCCCCCCAGGTGTGGGTGCCGGAGGAGGCGGGATGACTCCCCAGACGCAGTTCCAGACCCAGGAGACGCAGGTCCGGACGGCGCCGCACCGGTGGCGGCTGCAGGTCGTGCACCGCACCCGCTTCCACTACACCGGCGCAGTGCGCTCCTCCTACAACGAGGCCCGGCTGACGCCGGAGAGCAGCAACCGGCAGACGACGCTGCGATCCAAGGTCGAGATCGAGCCGGCCGCCACCGCCTACGCCTACCGCGACTACTGGGGCTCCACCGTCACGGCGTTCGACCTGCACAGCCCGCACGCGGAGCTGGCCGTCACCGGCACCTCGATCGTGGAGGCCGGCCCCGACCTCGCCGCGCACGACCGGGTGGGCTGGAGCTCGCTGGCCGCCCGCGAGGTGCGCGAGCAGTTCGGCGAGCTGCTGACCCCCACACCGCTCACCGCCATGGACGACGAGGTGGTGGCCGCCGCGCGGGACGCCGTCGGCAACGCCAAGCCGAACCAGGCCGGCGCGCTGGTCTGCCGTTTCGTCAGCGAGCACATGGACTACCTCTCGGGCGCGACGAACGTGAAGACCAACGCGATGCAGGCCTGGACCAAGGGAAAGGGTGTCTGCCAGGACATCTCGCACGTGACGGTCGGCCTGCTGCGGGCCCTCGGGCTGCCCGCCCGCTACGTGTCCGGCTACCTGCACCCGAAGCCCAAGGCCGGCATCGGGGAGCCGGTCACGGGGGAGAGCCACGCCTGGGTCGAGTGGTGGGACGGCGGGTGGAACGGCTTCGACCCGACCAACTCCGTGGACATCGGCACCCGGCACGTCACCCTCGGCCGGGGACGTGATTACGGCGACGTCCCGCCGTTCAAGGGCCTGTTCTCGGGGCCCAAGAGCGAAGGTCACACCGTCACCGTGGAGGTCACCCGGCTGGCGTGAACTCCCGGCGCGGATACTGGGTGGGATGAGCGCCCCCCTGAACCTGGTCAACCTCGAGCGGGTGCACAAGGCGCACGGCACCACCGTGATCCTCGACGACGTCTCCCTGGGCGTCGCCGCCGGCGAACGGATCGGTGTCGTCGGCCGCAACGGCGGCGGCAAGAGCACCCTGCTGTCGCTGCTGACCGGCGCCGACGAACCCGACTCCGGCCGGGTGACCCGCCGTGGCGACCTCGCCATGGGTGTCCTCGACCAGAGCGGCACCCTCCCGGCGGGGACGACGGTGCGCGACGTCGTCCTCCCGCCGTCGGCGTTCGCCGCCGAGCACGAGTGGGCCGGCGACGCCGCCGTCCGCTCCGTGCTGACCGGCCTCGAACTGGACCGCCTCGGACTGGACGCCCCGGTCGCGCCGATGTCCGGCGGCGAGCGCCGCCGGGTGGCGCTGGCCGCGCAGCTGATCCGCCCGCTGGACCTGCTCGTCCTCGACGAGCCCACCAACCACCTGGACGTCGAGGGCGTCGCCTGGCTCGCCGAGTACGTGCGCGCCCGGGTCGGCGGGATGGTCGTCGTCACCCACGACCGGTGGTTCCTCGACGAGGTCTGCACGACGACGTGGGAGGTCGCCGACGGCAACGTGCACGCCTACGACGGCGGCTACTCGGCGTACACGCTGGCCCGGGCGGAGCGGGCCCGGATCTCGTCGGTGACCGAGGAGCGTCGGATGAACCTGGTCCGCAAGGAGCTGGCCTGGTTGCGCCGCGGCCCGCCGGCCCGGACCAGCAAGCCGAAGTTCCGCATCGACGCTGCTCAGGCGCTGATCGCCGACGAGCCCCCGGCGCGGGACACGATGGCGCTCAAGGGCTTTGCCGCCCGGCGCCTCGGCAAGACCGTCTACGACGTCCAGGACCTCGACTACGCCGTCCCTACCGACGACGGCCCGCGCATGCTGTTCAAGGACCTCACCTGGAATGTCGGACCCGGTGACCGGATCGGCATCGTCGGTGTCAATGGCGCGGGGAAGACGTCGCTGCTCAAGCTGCTGGTCGGGGAGAACAAGCCCGACTCCGGCCAGGTGGTCGTCGGCCAGACCGTGGCGCCGGCGTACCTGTCCCAGCACGTCACCGAACTGCCGCCGAAGGCGCGCGTGCTGGAGGCGGTGCAGGACGTCGCCCGCATCGCCCGGATCGGCAACCAGGAGATCTCGGCGTCGACCCTGGCCGAGCGGTTCGGTTTCGCCGCCAACCGCCAGTGGACGCCGGTCGGGGATCTCTCCGGCGGTGAGCGACGGCGGCTGCAGCTGTTGCGGCTGCTCATGGCCGAGCCCAACGTGCTGGTGCTCGACGAGCCCACCAACGACCTGGACATCGACACGCTCACCGCGCTGGAGGACCTCCTCGACAGCTTCCCGGGCACGGTGCTGGTCGTCAGCCACGACCGGTACTTCGTCGACCGGGTCTGCGACAAGGTGGTCGCGCTGCTCGGTGACGGGACGCTGGCCGAACTGCCCGGCGGCGTGGAGGAGTACCTCGACCGCCGTGCGGCGGGGGGCGCGCCGCTGACCACCGCGTCCGGGGCCGAGACCCGTCCCGTCGGGTCGCCGTCGGCCGGTGCTCCCGCGGTGTCGGCGGCCGACTCGCGCGCGGCGAAGAAGGAGGCCAGCCGGCTGGAGCGGCGGATGCTCAAGCTCGACGCCGACGAGAAGAAGCTGCACGAGCAGCTCGCCGCCGCCGCGACCGACTACCCGAAGGCCGCCGAGCTCGACGCCCAGCTCAAGGCGGTGCACGCGGAGAAGGTCCAGGTCGAGGAGGAGTGGCTGGTCGCCTCCGAGCTCGCCGAGGGCTGACCGGCCGGAGCCGGCAGGGGGTAGGCAGCGGCGGCGTGACCCGGCGGGTGGCGCGGGACCGGTAACCTGGAGTCACCGCCGCCGGTCGTCCCCCCGACGTCAGTGGTCGTCCCCGAGCCCGCGCCGACTCCCGGAGACCCGTGACATTCCTGCTCCTGCTCCACCTGCTGGCCGCCGTGCTGGCGCCCGTACTGGTGCGGTGGTGGGGCCGGCAGGCGTTCCTGGCACTGGCCCTCGTCCCGGCCGCCGGCTTCGGCTGGGTGCTGGCGCAGCTGGCCACGGTGACCGGGGGCGACGAGGTCCGGGAGACGACGCCCTGGGTGCCCACCCTGGACCTGCAGATCTCGCTGCGGCTCGACGCGCTCTCGCTGACCCTCGCGCTGCTGGTCACCGGCGTCGGCGCGCTCGTGCTGCTCTACTGCTCCCGGTACTTCGAGCCGGGCGACGACGGCATGGGCCGCTTCGCCGGCAACCTCACCGCCTTCGCCGGGTCGATGCTCGGCCTGGTCCTGGCCGACGACATGCTCCTGCTCTACGTCTTCTGGGAGCTCACGACCGTCTTCTCCTTCCTGCTCATCGGTGGCGGGGGCACCCGGTTG
>JAOPUS010000143.1 GCA_025963345.1 Blastococcus sp.
GCCGGGGCGTGGCTGTGACCGTGTCCCATCCCCCCGCCTCCCCTGCGTGTGCTCCGCTACCGCGAAAGTGTGCCCCACGGCCGACGCCCCCTGCCGGAAGAGTCCGGCAGGGGGCGTCGAGCAGTGCAGGTAGCGACTCAGATCGCGACGCCGCGCTCGCGCAGCCAGGGCAGCGGGTCGGTCTTCTCACCGTTGAGGCCGCCGACGTGCACCTCGAAGTGCAGGTGCGGGCCGGTGGACTGACCGCGGTTGCCGAGCAGCGCGATCGTGTCGCCGGCTCGGACGACCTGACCGGCCTCGACCAGGATCTCGTCCATGTGGCCGTAGACGGTGACGTCGCCGTTCTCGTGCTGGATGTAGACCGCGAGGCCGAAGCCGCTGGCCGGGCCGGCCTCGAGGACGACGCCGTCCATGGCCGCCATCTCCGGGGTCCGCATGGGAGCGGCCAGGTCGATGCCGGCGTGCAGCGTGCCCCAGCGGGGACCGAAGGTGCTCGTGAGCCGGGCGTCGGCGACCGGCAGGATCGCCTGTGGACGGGCCGCCTCGGCGGCCGCCTGCGCGGCGGCCTGCGCCACGGCCTGGTCGGCCGCGGCCTGCGCCTGGGCGGCGGCCGCCTGCTCGGCACCGCGCTCGTTGCGGCTGACGGCCAGCTCCCCGAGCCGCTCGGCGGCGTGGGTGTCGGTGATCGCGTCGGTCGGCTGAGCCCCGATCCCGAGCTCCTCGGCGACGCTGACCGAGCTCATGGTGTCCGTGGCCTGGGCGACCGGGTCGCCACTGGCGAACCCGCTGACGCTGACCGCGCCGACCAGGGCGGCAGCCAGGTACAGCATGGGACGCCGGCGGATGGACGGCGGTCGACGCCGGAGGAAGCGCGAGCGGCGACCCTCGGCGATCGCGACGACGACCTCACCGGCCAGGAACTCGGCGGCCAGGGCCTCGCTCGGGACGCCGTCGGTCTGCGGCGCAGCCGGGACCTCGACGACGGCGGCAGCCGGTTCGGCGGTGGGGGTGCGCTTGTACGGCGTGGGGCGAACCGCGGCAACCTTCACCACCGGCGTCGCAGCCGGCTTCGGCTTCGCGGTGGTCGGCCTCGGCTTCGCAGCAGGAGTCGCCGTCGCAACGGCAGCGGGCTTCACAGCTGGGGTCGCCTGGGCAGCGGCGGCAGCAGGCTTCGCAGCCGGGGCCGCCTTCGCAGCAGTGGTGGCCTTCGCAGCGGTGGTGCGGGCGCTCGTGGTGCGGTTCGACACCTTCGAGGTCGCAGCGGCCCGCGCGGCAGTGGCCGCCTTCGAGGTCGCGGCCTTCGCCGTCGCCGCCCTGGCCGATGCTGCCTTGGTGGTCGCTGCAGCCTTCGTGGTCGCCGCAGCCTTGGCCCGGGCTGCCAGCGTGCCGGCAGCCGACGCGGCGGTCCTGCTGCGCGCGGGGCGAGAGGTGGAGACGTTCGAGGTGGGCACAGACGAGGTGCGCGACCCGTCGGCGGTGGTTGGAGCGGCCCCGCGCATCACGTTCCCCTGGCGCTGCGTCGGGACCTCGCTGGTGGCCTTCTCCCCAGCCGGCCGGCGAGAGGTTCCGCGGGCCGGGACGAGGGTGGTCGCGGTGCCCGTGACGGGCTCCGGTCCCTCGACGAGGAGGTGGTCCTGGTGGAGCGAACTCATGCACCTGACTTCCGTTGGACGGCATTGCACACGCACTCCTGGGGAGAGGAGCGGGACCCATGTAAACACGCCGTGACCGGTTCGTGATCTGAGCTACCCGCTATCCACCTGCCGTTTTGTGGCGGGGGCCACAAAGCTTCATGGATGTGATTCAGCAATCCGTAAGGGTTGGACTACACAGTGTGAAGAACGCGCCATGGATCCCTGAAACCGGAGCGATCCAGGTCACGGCGGGGCAAAAGGCTCTGGAAGCGGCCGGTCGACGGCTCTATCGAGGGAGAAGCAGACATGCGCGCAGTCACCTGGCACGGACGAGCCGATGTGCGAGTGGACACGGTCCCCGACCCGGTCATACAGGAGCCCACCGACGTCATCATCGAGGTGACGTCCACGGGCATCTGCGGCTCCGACCTCCACCTGATCGAGGTGATGGCGCCCTTCATGTCCGTCGGCGACATCATGGGTCACGAGCCGATGGGGATCGTGCGCGACGTCGGCTCCGAGGTGACGGACGTCAAGGCCGGCGACCGCGTCGTCGTTCCCTTCAACATCTCCTGCGGCACGTGCTGGACCTGCTCGCAGGGCCTGCAGTCCCAGTGCGAGACCACGCAGAACCGCGAGCAGGGCTTCGGAGCCTCTCTCTTCGGCTACACCAAGCTCTACGGCCAGGTGCCCGGCGGGCAGGCGGAGTACCTGCGGGTGCCGTTCGGCAACACCCTCCCGATCAAGGTTCCGGAGGGGCCCGCCGATGACCGGTTCGTCTACCTCTCCGACGTGCTGCCGACGGCCTGGCAGGCGGTGCAGTACGCCGGCATCCCGGAAGGCGGGAGCGTCCTCGTCCTCGGGCTCGGGCCGATCGGTGACATGGCTGCCCGCATCGCGTTGCACCTCGGTGCGGGACGGGTCTTCGGTGCCGATGTCGTCCCCGAGCGGCTGGCGCGGGCGCGGGCGCGCGGCGTCACCGTCATCGACTCCACCAAGCAGGAGGACGTCGTCGCTCGGGTGCGGGACGCCACCGAGGGTCGCGGCCCGGACGCGGTGATCGACGCCGTGGGCATGGAGGCGCACGGCTCGCCGCTGGCCACCCTCGCCCAGAAGGCCACCGGCGTCGTGCCGGACGCGATCATGGAGAAGGTCATGCAGGTCATCGGCATCGACCGACTGGCCGCCCTCAACACCGCGATCGAGGCCGTCCGCCGGGGCGGGACGATCTCGCTGTCGGGCGTCTACGGCGGGGCCACCGACCCGCTGCCGCTCATGCGGATGTTCGACAAGCAGATCCAGCTACGCATGGGGCAGGCCAACGTCTGGCGCTGGGTCCCCGACATCCTGCCGCTGCTCACCGACGCGGATCCGCTCGGCGTCGACGACTTCGCCACGCACCACGTGCCGCTGACCGACGCGCCCGAGGCGTACATGAACTTCCGGGAGAAGAAGGAAGGCACCGTCAAGGTCCTCCTCCAACCCTGACCGGTTTTCGCCGCCGGTCTGCGCATTCCGCGGCCCGGTGGGTAGGGAGGGCCGATGACGACCACCGCGGAGAAGTCGGGCCGGTACGCCCTCGGCGACCGCTCGGTGAACCGGCTCGGGTACGGAGCCATGCAGCTGGCCGGCCCGCACGTGATGGGTCCGCCGGCCGACCGGGACGCCGCGATCGCCGTCCTTCGCCGTGCGGTGGCGCTCGGCATCGATCACATCGACACCAGCGACTACTACGGCCCGCACGTGGTCAACGAGATCATCCGGGAGGCCCTGCACCCCTACCCCGACGAGCTGACGATCGTCACCAAGATCGGCGCCCGCCGCACCCCGGACGGCGAATGGCCGGAGGCACTGACGCCCGAGGAGCTGCGCCAGGCCGTCCACGACAACCTCGACCACCTCGGCGTCGACGTCCTCGACGTGGTGAACCTGCGGCTGCCCGGGTTCGCCGGGCCGATCGAGGGGTCGCTCGCCGAGCCGTTCGAGGTGCTGGTGGAGCTGCAGCAGCAGGGGCTCGTCCGCCATCTCGGGGTCAGCAACGTGACGAGCCAGATGTTCGCCGAGGCGCAGTCCATCGGTCGGGTCGTGTGCGTGCAGAACCACTACAACCTGGTGCACCGGGACGACGACCCGCTGATCGACGCGCTGGCGCGGGAGGGCATCGCCTACGTGCCGTTCTTCCCGCTCGGCGGGTTCACCCCCATCCAGTCCGCGGCCCTGGAGACGGTGGCCCGGAGGCTGGAGACCACGCCGATGGAGGTGGCGCTCGCCTGGCTGCTCGCCCGCTCCCCGAACCTCCTGGTCATCCCCGGGACGTCGTCGGTCACCCACCTCGAGCAGAACCTGGAGTCGGCCGCCCGGGTGCTCGGCCCGGTCGAGCTCGAGGAACTGGACCAGATCGGTGGCACCGGCGAGCTCAACCCGGGGCTCTGACCCCGGCCACAATGGCTGTTTGGCCATCAGCGGACGGAGCGGATCCGCCCCACCGACAACGCGCCGAGCACGGTGAACACCC
>JAOPUS010000149.1 GCA_025963345.1 Blastococcus sp.
AGTGGGCCAGCGCGCCGGGCTCGGTGTTCCTGGTCGCGATCCAGGTCGAGGCGCTGGACCGGCACCGGTTGCTCTCCGACGTCACCAAGGCCCTGGCCGACGAGCGGGTGAACATCCTGTCCGCATCCGTGCAGACCAGCCGCGACCGGGTGGCCATCAGCCGGTTCACCTTCGAGTTGGCCGACCCGGCACACCTCGGCGCCGTGCTGCAGACGGTGCGCAACGTCGACGGCGTCTTCGACGTCGAGCGCGTCACCGCTTAAGGCCCCGTCCCGGCAGGCCGCCTCCCGGGTTCCGCCCCGAGCTTGCGAGGGGTGGGGAGGAGGCGGTCCTTCTACGAGGGGTGGGGAGGACGGGGTCCTCTTTCAGCCGACGACGGTCATCGTGGTGATCGTGACCGGCAGGTTCGGGGCGCCGCCGCCGGCCTGGGCCTCGAACGAGCCGTCGTTGCCCGCCGCGGCGACGGTGTCCAGCACGGCCAGCCCCGCCTCGTCGACGGTGCCCACCGGCGTGTAGTCCGGGCTGAGCTGGGTGTCGACGAAGCAGAGGAAGAACTGGCTGCCGGTGGAGTTCGGCTGGCCGGTGTTGGCCATCGCGATGGTGCCGCGCGGGTACGTCGTCCCGTCGGGGATCTCTTGCGCGAACTTGTAGCTCGGCCCGCCCGAGCCGGACCCGGTCGGGTCGCCGCACTGCAGGACGCCGAAGGTCGGCTGGTTGACCTCGCGGTGGCAGGGGCTGCCGTCGAAGAACTTCTGCCCGGCCAGGTAGGCGAAGCTCGCCGCGGCGCAGGGGGCCTTCGTCCGGTCCAGCGTGAGCGTCAGGTCGCCCTGGTTGGTGCTCATGAGCAGGGTGGAGGTGCCCTGGGTCGGGGTCGCCTCGGGCGTGGGCGGCGTGCCGACGTCCTTGAGGTTGGGGTTGCCCGAGTCGTCGGGGCTGTAGGCACAGGAGATCGTGCCGTCGGCGTTCGTGGTCGCAGCTGCGGCGCTGCCCGTGGCGACCGGCGAGGAACTGGCCGCCGCGTCGGTGCTGCTGTCCTTGCCGCTGAAGACCCCGGTGATCACCAGGGCCGCGACGACGATGACGGCGACGGCGACGGCGGTGGCCAGGATACCGAGGTTGCGGCGGCGCCTCTTGGCCAGCTCGGCGCGGCGCTCCAGCTGCTTCTGCAGGTGACGTTGGGCAGCCTGACGACGCTGCTTGTTCGTGGGCACGGTCGAACTCCTCGATCGGGCGGGTGCTCGGCGGGGCGGCGCCGGGAGACGTCCCGGAGGGCCGCAGCCCGCGGTCTGGGGCCGAGTCTAGGGGGAGTGGCTGAGCGTTCCCTGGCAACACCGGGGCAGCCGGGGCGCCCGCGTAGCCTGCACGGGTGCTCATCCGCTCCTTTCCCGCCGGCGCGTTCGGCACCAACTGCTACGCCGTCGCTCCCGGACCGGGCCAGGAGTGCGTGGTCGTCGACCCCGGCATGGACGCCGTCGAGCCGCTGGCCCGCATGCTGGCCGAGGACGGGCTCAAGCCCGTCGCGGTCGTCCTCACCCACGGGCACCTGGACCACACCTTCTCGGTGCTGCCCGTCTGCGACGGCTACGACATCCCGGCCTACCTGCACCCGAGCGACTTCGGCATGCTCGCCGACCCCGGTCGCTGGCACGGTCCCGCGCTGGCCCCGCTGATCACCGGCGTGCGGCTGCCCGACCCCTCGGACGTGCTCCCGCTGGACGACGGCGCCGTGCTGTCCCTGGCCGGGGTCGAGCTGACCGTGCGCCACGCGCCGGGCCACACGCAGGGGTCGGTGATGTTCTCGGTCGACCTCGGCGAGGCTCCGGGTCTGCTGGCCGGAGACGTGCTGTTCGCCGGCTCGGTCGGCCGGGTCGATCTGCCCGGCGGCTCGTGGGACGCGATGCTGCGCTCCCTGCGGGACGTCGTCCTGCCGCTGGACGACGAGACCGTCGTGCTGCCCGGCCACGGCCCGGCCACCACCATCGGCCGGGAGCGGGCGACTAACCCCTACCTGGCGGAGGCGGCCGTGGGTTCGGGCCCGGCGCCGCAGGGGCGCGGGCTGTGAGCGACCTTCGGGCCCCGAAGGGCACCTTCGACGTCCTGCCGCCGGACTCCGAGCGGTTCCTCGCCGTCCGCGAGACGCTCACCGCGCCCCTGCGCCGGGCCGGGTACGGCTACGTCGAGACGCCGGTCTTCGAGGAGACCGCGGTCTTCTCCCGGGGAGTGGGGGAGTCCACCGACGTCGTGACGAAGGAGATGTACACCTTCGCCGACCGCGGTGGCCGCTCCCTGACCCTGCGCCCCGAACTCACCGCGGGCCTGATGCGGGCCTTCATCGAGCACCGCCTGCACGACGGTGCGCTGCCGGTGAAGCTCTGGACCGTCGGCTCGGCCTTCCGCTACGAGCGCCCGCAGGCCGGCCGCTATCGGCACTTCACGCAGGTGGACATGGAGGCGCTCGGCGTCGACGACCCGGCGCTGGACGCCGAGGTGGTCGCGCTGGGGGTCCAGGGCTTCCGCGACCTCGGGCTGACCGACTTCGAGCTGCTGCTGACCTCGCTCGGTGACGCCACCTGCCGGCCGCAGTACCGCGAGCTGCTGGTCGACTTCCTGGCGAAGATCGACCTCGACGAGGACACCCGCCGCCGGGCGGAGATCAAGCCCCTGCGGGTGCTCGACGACAAGCGGCCCGAGGTGCAGGCGCAGCTGGACGACGCCCCGCTGATGGTCGACCACCTGTCGAACTCGACCAAGGCGCACTACGACGCCGTCCGCCAGCACCTGACCGACCTCGGGGTGACCTGGACCGAGGCGCCCAAGCTGGTGCGTGGGCTGGACTACTACACGAAGACGACGTTCGAGTTCGTGCACCACGGGCTCGGGGCGCAGTCGGCGATCGGTGGGGGCGGCCGCTACGACGGGCTCTCCGCCGCGCTCGGTGGCCCGGACGTCTCCGGCATCGGCTACGCCGTCGGGGTCGACTGGACGCTGCTGGCGGTCCAGGCCGAGGGGCTCGACGTCGTCACGTCGTCCGGGGTGCAGGCGTTCGTCGTCCCGCTGGGTGCCGAGGCCAAGCGGCTCGCCGTCCGGCTCGTCGGTGAGCTGAGGCAGGCGGGCGTCGCCGCCGACACCGTCTACGGCGACCGGGGACTCAAGGGCGCCATGAAGGCCGCCGACCGGTCGGGGGCCTCGCACGTCGTCGTCATCGGCGACCGTGACCTGGCCGAGGGCGTGGGCCAGCTGAAGGACATGCGCACGGGGGAGCAGCACGCCGTCCCTGTCGGGGAGCTGTTCGAGACCGTGCGTGCGAGCGTAGGGGAGTGACTTCGATGGAACAGCGGCCGCTCGGACGTACCGGGGCCGACGTCAGCGTGATCGGCCTGGGCACGTGGCAGCTCGGGGGTGACTGGGGGGACGTCGACGACGATGCGGCCGCCGAGGTCCTCGACGCCGCACTCGACGCCGGGGTGACCCTGCTCGACACTGCCGACGTCTACGGCGACGGTCGCTCGGAGGTCCGCATCCGCAAGGCGCTGGCCTCGCGCTCCGACCGGCCGTTCGTCGCGACCAAGGCCGGCCGCCGTGCGGACCCGTTCGAGGCTGCCCAGTACACGCCGGAGACCCTGCGCGCCTGGATCGACCGGTCCCGCCGCAACCTCGGCGTCGACACCCTCGACCTGGTGCAGCTGCACTGCCCGCCGCCGGCGGTCTACTCCGACCAGCGGGTCTACGACACCCTCGACGCGCTGGTCGCCGAGGAGGCGATCGCGGCCTACGGGGTCTCGGTGGAGACCGTCGCGGAGGGGATGACGGCGCTGCAGCACCCGGGCGTGCAGACCATCCAGGTCATCCTCAACATCTTCCGGCGCAAGCCGCTCGAGGAGCTGCTGCCCGCGGCCGCCCGGGCCGGCGTCGGCATCCTGGCGCGGGTTCCGCTGGCCAGCGGTCTGCTCACCGGCAAGTACGACGAGTCGACGACGTTCCCGGCCGACGACCACCGGAACTTCAACCGGCACGGCGCGGCCTTCGACGTCGGCGAGACGTTCGCCGGCGTCCCGTTCGAGGTGGGTGTGGCCGCGGCACGCGAGGTCGCCGAGATCGCGGGCGACGACATCCCGACCGGGGCGTTCGCGCTGCGCTGGGTGATCGACCAGCCCGGCGTCACCACCGTCATCCCCGGCGCCCGCAACGTCACCCAGGTCCGCGGCAACGTCGCCGCCGCGACGCTCGCACCCCTCACCGACTCCCAGCTCGCCGACCTCGAGCGCGTGTACGACGAGCGCATCCGCGCCCACGTGCACGACCGCTGGTAACCCTCCCGAAAGGCCCTTCCTCGTGCTTCGCACCCACGACGCCGGCACGCTGCGCGCGTCCGACGCCGGTTCCACCGTCACCCTCGCCGGCTGGGTGGCCCGCCGCCGCGACCACGGTGGCGTCGTCTTCCTCGACCTGCGCGACGCCTCGGGGTACGTCCAGGTCGTCGTTCGCGAGGAGGAGGCCCACCACCTGCGCAACGAGTACTGCCTGCTCGTGACCGGTGAGGTGCGCCGCCGTCCGGAGGGGAACGAGAACCCCGAGCTGCCGACCGGCGAGATCGAGGTCGCCACGTCGACGCTCCAGGTCCTGTCGGCGTCGGCGCCGCTGCCGTTCCCGATCGAGACCGACCAGGCCGCCAGCGACGACGTCCGCTACAAGTACCGCTACCTCGACCTGCGCCGGCAGGGCCCGGCGAAGGCGTTGCGGCTGCGGTCGGAGGTCAACCGGATCGCGCGCGGTGTGATGGCCGGCCACGGCTTCGTCGAGGTCGAGACGCCCGACCTGACCCGGTCCACCCCGGAGGGGGCGCGCGACTTCCTCGTCCCGGTCCGGCTGCAGCCGGGCAAGTGGTACGCCCTGCCGCAGTCGCCGCAGCTGTTCAAGCAGCTGCTGATGATCGGCGGGATGGAGCGGTACTACCAGATCGCCCGCTGCTTCCGCGACGAGGACTTCCGGGCCGACCGCCAGCCGGAGTTCACCCAGCTGGATTTCGAGATGAGCTTCGTCGACCGCGACGACGTGCTGGCCATCGCCGAGGACGTCGTCCGTGCGCTGTGGCGTGAGCTGGCTTCCTACGAGGTGCCGGAGATCCCGCGGATGACCTACCGCGAGGCGATGGACCGCTTCGGCTCGGACAAGCCCGACCTGCGCTTCGGCATCGAGCTGACCGAGTTGACCGACTACTTCAAGGACACCCCGTTCCGGGTGTTCCAGGCCCCGTACGTGGGTGCCGTCGTCATGCCTGGCGGCGGCTCCCAGCCGCGCCGGGCGTTCGACGCGTGGCAGGACTGGGCGAAGTCACGCGGGGCCAAGGGCCTGGCCTACGTGACCGTGGGGGAGGACGGCGAGCTCGGTGGGCCGGTCGCCAAGAACATCTCCGACGCCGAACGCGCGGGGCTCGTCGAGGCCGTCGGCGCGAAGCCCGGCGACTGCGTCTTCTTCGCCGCCGGCCCCCGCCGCTCCGCGCAGGAGCTGTTGGGGGCGGCGCGCAACGAGATCGCCAAGCGGCTGGAGCTCATCGAGCCGGGCAGCTGGTCGTTCCTGTTCGTCGTCGACTTCCCGATGTTCGAGGAGACCGAGGACGGCTCCTGGACGTTCATGCACCACCCGTTCACCTCGCCGACGCCCGAGTTCCGCGAGAGCTTCGCCGACCACAAGGGCGAGGCGTTGTCGGATGCCTACGACATGGTGATCAACGGTAACGAGGTCATGAGCGGCTCGGTGCGTATCCATGACGCCGGCCTGCAGGAGCGGGTCTTCGAGACGCTCGGTATGTCCCGCGAGGAGGCCCGCGAGCGGTTCGGTTTCTTCCTCGAGGCGTTCGCCTACGGCCCGCCCCCGCACGCCGGCGCCGCCCTCGGGTGGGACCGCCTCACGGCGCTGCTCACCGGGGTGGAGTCGATCCGTGAGGTCATCGCGTTCCCGAAGACCGGAGCGGGTTACGACCCGCTCACCGGTGCGCCGACGCCCATCACGGAGGCGCAGCGCAAGGAGGCCGGTATCGACGCGAAGCCGGAGGAGCCGCCGCTGCCCGGGCAGCCGGGAGCACCGGGGCCGACCGACCCGACGGGCTAGGCGGGCCGCAAGCCCCTTGTCGGCCGTCCGCCACCGGCGGAGCATCCCGACCGTGGAGCTCACGGTGGTCCTCGAACCGGACCCGGATACGGACCCGGAGGACCGCGAGCGGCTCGGCCGGCAACTGCGCGACGAGTTGCGGGAGCTCGATGTGGACGACGTGTCGGCGGCCGACGGTGCGGGGCCCCCGGACGGGGCGAAATCCGGCGTGGCGGCGTCGCTGACCGAGTTGCTGGTCACCCTGAGCGCCGGCGGTGGCGTCTTCGTCACGGTCATCGCGACGATCAAGGACTGGCTCGGTCGCCGGAGCGCCGGGCACAAGGTCACCGTGACCATCGACGGAGACACGTTGGAGCTCACCAGTGCGACGCCGACCGAGCGCGCGGAGCTGGTCGAGACCTTCGTCCGTCGTCACCAGCCGGCGTGACCCCATGCCCGGCGGTCGCAAGGCCCTCGTCGTCGCCACGTACGCCTACAGCGACGGCGGCCTGAAGCGGCTCGCGGCGCCGGAGCACGACGCGGAGTCCTTCGCGTCCGTCCTGGAGGACCCGGCTATCGCGGGGTTCGACGTCACCATGCTGGTGAACCAGCCGCACTACGTCGTCGGCGAGGCGATCGCCGACTTCTACACCGGCTGCCGCAGCGATGACCTGACGCTGCTCTACTTCACCGGCCACGGCCTCAAGGACGACGAGGGCCGGCTCTACCTGGCGATGACGAACACCCGGCGCGAGGCGCTGATGTTCACCGCGATCTCCGGGGCCCAGCTGAACGACGCGATGGACGCCTCCCGGTCGCGCCGCAAGGTGTTGATCCTCGACTGCTGCTACAGCGGCGCCTTTCCCGCCGGCCGGAGCGCGAAGGCGGACGAGGGCGTGCAGACCCTGGAGCGCTTCCAGGGGAAGGGCCGGGCAGTGCTCACCGCCTCGGATGCGACCCAGTACGCGTTCGAGGGCGACGACCTGCGCGGGTCCGGGGCGTCGTCGGTGTTCACGCGGTACCTGGTGGAGGCCATCAGCAGCGGGGCCGCGGATCTGGACGAGGACGGCGACATCGCGCTGGACGAGCTCTACAGCTATGTGTACGAGAAGGTCGTCGCCGAGATGCCGCAGCAGCGGCCGAAGAAGCAGGAGGACGTCGACGGGCGGATCCTCATCGCCCGCAACGTGCACTGGAGGTTGCCCGCCCACCTGCAGCACGCTCTCGAGAGCCCCATCGCGGCGCAGCGGCTGAGCGCGGTGGACGAGCTCGGTCACCTGCACCGCGCGGGCAACGACGTCGTCCGTACGACCGTCTTCGGGCACATCGGCACGCTTGCCGCCGACGACAGCCGTTCGGTGTCGGCTGCGGCTACGGCGCTGCTGGAGCGGTTGGACCCGGCCGCCACGCCAGCCGTGGAGCCACCACCCGCGCTGCAGGCCTCCGCGCAGCCGCTCGCCGCGCATCGGGGGCCCGTTCAGCGGGTGCCCGTGCAGCGCGACGTTCCGGTGAGCGCGCCTCCCGGCCCGCCGCCGTCGCTGCCCGAGCCGCCGCCGGTCTCCCAGCCCCCGTCACCGCCGGGTCCGTCCGCCGACACCGCCGGTGCCGGGCGCGCTGAGCGTCAGGGCTTCCCGGTCCCGATCGTCCTCTCGCTGATCATCGTCGGCGGGGCGCTCCAGCTGCTGTCGCGGTTCCTGGTCTTCGAGAGCAGCTACGGGCACCTGGCCGCGGACGCCGGGCTCGCCACCCCGCCCTGGGTGCTTGCGGTGGGCCTCCCCTTGGTGGCGGCAGGCCAGCTGCTACGGGTTCGGGGGACCGAGCCGTGGGCGCTCGCACTGAGCGGCGGATTGGTGGCCGGGGCGGCCCTGTGCCAACTGGACCAGGCCCTCGCTTACACCTCGTACCTGCTGAGCCCCGACGTCGGCGACACTCCGGGCCCCGGCTTCTGGGCGGCCGTGCTGGGCACGGTGGTCCTGCTCGCCTGCGCGGTCATGGTGCTCAGCGGACCGGTCTTCCGGGCCCGGCCGAGACTGTTGCGGGAGTGGCGGGCGCCCGTCGCGACCCTCCTGGTCCTCGGCGCTCTGACGGTGCGGCTGGATGTCTTCGCCGACGTCTCGTACTGGTTCACGCGCAACGAACCGGCGATCCTGCTCGCCGCCGCATGTCTGCCGCTGACGCTCTTGAGACTGAATCGGCCCCAGCGGTGGCTCGGCCTCACCGCGGTGACGATCTTCGGTCCCTGGGTCTGCGCTGCGCACGTCTACGCGCTGAGCTACCAATCCTTCCCGCTCGACTCGACCGCAGCGGTCGTGGGCATCGTGACCGCGCTCGTCAGCGTGGCCGCCTGCTGGCTCGCTCAACTCGGCCCGCGCGGTGCATCACAGCCGGTCGGCGACGGCCGGCGGCCACACGACTGAGAAGCGCTCGAAGACGACCTGGTGGGTCGTGCGTGTCCTGTGCAGGCAGGGTTCGACCTCGCGGGTTAGCGTCCCGGGCATGCCGCTGCGTGCCCGCACCCTGCTCGGACCCGGACCGTCCAACCCCTACCCGGAGGCGACGGTCGCCCTCGGGGAGCCGCTACTGGGTCACCTGGACCCGGTGTTCCTCGGGATCCTCGACGAGACCTCCGAGCGTCTCCGGCAGGTGTTCGGCACCGCCAACCGGCGCACCCTGCCCCTGTCGGCAACCGGCTCGGCCGGCATGGAGGCCGCGTTCGTCAACACGGTCGGACCGGGCGACGTCGTCGTCGTGGCGGTCAACGGCCTGTTCGGCGAGCGCATGGTCGAGGTCGCCTCGCGGTGTGGGGCCGAGGTCATCCGGGTCGACCACGAGTGGGGGCAGCCGGTCGACGCCGCCCGGGTGCTCGCGGCCCATCCGTCTCCGAAGCTGATCGCCGCGGTGCACGCCGAGACCTCGACGGGGGTGCTGTCCGACCTCGAGCCGCTGGCCGCGGGCAAGGGTGACGCGCTGCTGCTGGCCGACTGCGTGACCTCGCTCGGCGGCATCCCGGTGCGCCTCGACGACTGGGGGGTCGACCTCGCCTACTCCGGCTCGCAGAAGTGCCTGGGGGTGGCACCGGGTCTCGCGCCGTTCACGATCAACGACCGGGCATGGGAACGGCGGATCGAGAAGCCGCAGAGCTGGTACCTCGACCTCGGGCTGCTCGGCGGCTACGCGGGGGAGGCCGCCGGTTCCGGGCGGACCTACCACCACACGGCGCCGACAGGGATGGTCGTCTCGCTGCACGCGGGCCTCGGCCGGATCCTCGAGGAGGGCCTGGACGCCGTCCACGCCCGGCACGCCGAGGCCGGCCGGATGCTGCACGAGGGCCTGCAGAAGCTCGGGCTGGAACTGTTCGCAGCCGAGGGCCATCGGCTGCCGGAGCTGACGACGGTGAAGGTGCCGGACGGCGTGGACTCCGCCTCCGTCCGTAAGGAACTGCTGGAGCGCTACGACCTGGAGATCGGCGGCGGGGTGGGCGCCTACGCGGCCACGGTGTGGCGGATCGGCCTCATGGGCGCCAATGCCACACCGGACAAGGTTCTGCTCGTTCTGGCCGCCCTGAAGGACATCCTCGCCCGGTGATACCCAGTTGATCATCGGATCCGTGCTCAAGCAGCCGGTGTGTCCTGCCGTGTCGCGTGCACCGATCCGATGATCGACAGCGGTCAGCTGGACCATCCCCGGGACATGAGGGCTCGCCGCGTCCGGTGGACGACAGCGGTCGGCCCGGACAGGTGCCTGCCTGCGAACCGGAGGACCAGCCAGCCGTCCGCCGCCATGAGCGAGTGCCGGTCGACATCACGGCCGAACTGGACCCGCTCGGCGTGCTGGCGCCCCTCGTACTCCAGCGCGATCTTCCATTCCGAGTAGCCCAGATCCGCGTGGGCGACCTTCCGCCCCCAACGATCGAAGATCGGGATCTGCACCTCGGGTGCCGGCAGGCCGTCGGCGATCAGCCAGTACCGGAGGAGGCTCTCCGGACGGGAAGCGGCCCGCGGATCGAGCAACCCAGCGCATGCGCGAGCCCGGGCGACTCCGCGTATCCCGGCTGCACGGAGCAGTCTCTCCTCCAGGTCGGCGGGGAGCAGGTGCCCTGCTCGCATCAGGGCATCCCCGATCGCCACGAGCTCGGCTTCGGGATGTCGCGCCGCAAGGTCGAGGAAGACCTGGGCCGGCGACGTGAGCCGGAGCCCGCGGTGCGAGATGACGTCGTCCGTGCCCAGCTGCCGGACGTGCACGGCCAGACCGGCCCGCTGCGGTAGCACGCGTCGCGGGCCCAGCACCGCCTGCACCGCGCTGGGAGCCTCAAGGGGCGCGCTCAGCAGGGTTCCGGCAGTCTCGAGACCGAACGCGGCATCGGCGGGGAGCAATTTCGCCCACGCGTGGCACCGCGCCTCCACGGTCGCCGGTATCGCCCGCGAGATGAAGAGGCCGTGGGCGACCGGTAGACCGTCCTGCTGGATCTGCCGACGCGTGACGCCACGGGTACGGGCCTCACGCCAGGTGTACGTCAGCTCGAGCGGGATGTCCTCCATCGACGGACCGTCGCCCGGCGCCGGCGGTACGCCCGGCTCGCGACTCCATCTGTGGACGACACCAGCCCTGTGGATCCAGCGGGTCGGTCACGATCATCGGATCGATGCACGTGCGCTCGGCGGGTCGGGCCGTGTCGCGTGCACGAATCCGATGATCGACCGGACGAGGCCGTCACGCGGTGTTCAGCCGGGCCAGCTGATCGGGTGAGAGGTCGAGGTCCGCGGCGGCGGCCGAGTCGATGATCGACGTCGGCCGGGTCGCCCCCGGGATCGGCAGGACGACGTCGGCCTGCGCGAGGTGCCACGCCAGCGTGACCCGGTAGACCGAGACCCCCAGCTCGGCAGCCACCTCCGCGAACGCGGGGGCCTCCGCGTCCAGCGCGCCGGCCGCCGACACCCCGCCGAAGGGGCTCCACGGCAACCAGGCCAGACCGAGCGAGGCGGAGTGCTCGAGCTCGACCGCCGAGGAGCGGTAGCCCGGCGAGAACTGGTTCTGCACGCTCACCAGGGCGTCGCCCACGATCGCGCGGGCGGCGTCGATCTGGGCGTTGTTCGCGTTCGAGATCCCGACCATGCGCACCAGTCCGTCGTCGAAGAGCGATCGGAGGCCGCCCATCGACTCCTCCCACGGCGTCGCCGGATCCGGCCGGTGGAGCTGGTACAGCCCGATCACATCGACGTGCAGCCGTCGCAGTGAGGCCTCGCACGCTTTCCGGAGGTAGCCCGGGGACCCGTCGAGTCCCCACTCACGGCCCTGCCGGGTGTGGCCGCCCTTGGTCGCCACGAGGACGTTCGCGCGCCCGTAGGAGCGCAGCGCGAGCGCGACCAGCTCCTCGTTGTGTCCGAACTCGGCCTCGTCGTAGGAGTAGGCGTCCGCGGTGTCGATCAGGGTCACCCCGGCGTCCAGGGCGGCGTGCACCACGACTTCCGCGTCCGCGGGGGAGGGGCGGGGCTGCTTCGTGGAGAGAGGCATCGCGCCGAGGCCGATGGCCCCGACAGTCATCCGGCCGACGGTGTCATTCCCGATGCTTCGCTGTCGCACAGGTTCCGTCGTGCCCCGCGGGTAGCGTCGCAACCGTGAGTTCGCTGTTCGACGACCCCGTGGAGACCACCGAAGCCGCGGCGGTCGATCCGGGTGCACCGCTCGCCGTGCGGATGCGGCCACGTGCGCTCGCCGAGGTCGTCGGCCAGCAGCACCTGCTGGGTGAGCGCGCACCGCTACGCCGTCTGGTGGAGTCCGACGAGCCGATGTCCTTGGTCCTCTACGGCCCGCCCGGCACCGGCAAGACGACGCTCGCGCACGTCATCTCCCTCGCCACCAAGCGGCAGTTCGTGCAGCTCTCCGCCCTCGACTCCGGGGTCAAGGAGGTCCGCGCGGTCATCACCGCCGCCAAGCGCGAGCTGACCTTCGCCGGCCGCCGCACCGTGCTGTTCATCGACGAGGTCCACCGGTTCTCCAAGACCCAGCAGGACTCGCTGCTGAGCGCGGTGGAGGACCGCATCGTCAGCCTGATCGCGGCCACGACCGAGAACCCGTTCTTCTCCGTGGTCAGCCCGCTGCTGTCGCGCAGCCTCGTGCTGGCGCTGCAGCCGCTCAGCGACGACGACATCCGTGCCGTGCTGCACCGGGCACTCACCAGCGAGCGGGGGCTCGAGGGCGCGGTCACGTTGACCGAGGAGGCCGAGGGCCACCTCGTGCGCGTCGCCGGCGGGGACGCCCGCAAGGCGCTGACCGCCCTGGAGTCCGGGGCCGGGGCCGCGAAGGCCGCGGGCACCGACGTGCTGGACCTCGCGACCCTGGAGACGGCGGTCGCACAGGCCGCCGTCCGCTACGACCGGCAGGGCGACCAGCACTACGACGTCGCCAGCGCGCTGATCAAGAGCATCCGCGGCAGTGACGTCGACGCGGCGCTGCACTACCTGGCCCGGATGATCGAGGCGGGGGAGGACCCGCGCTTCATCGCGCGCCGACTGGTCATCTCGGCGAGTGAGGACATCGGCATGGCCGACCCGACGGCGCTGCTCACCGCCGTTGCCGCCGCCGACGCGGTCGCGTTCATCGGGATGCCCGAGGGGCGCATCCCGCTGGCGCAGGCCACCGTCCACCTGGCCACCTCGCCGAAGTCCAACGCCGCCTACACCGGCATCAACGAGGCGGTCGCCGACGTCCGGGCGGGGCTGGCCGGCCCGGTGCCGCCGGGGCTGCGGGACGCCCATTACGCCGGCGCGAAGAAGCTCGGGCACGGCAAGACCTACGACTACCCGCACGCCCATCCCGACGGCGTCGTGCCGCAGCAGTACCCACCGGACGCCCTCGTCGGGCGCGACTACTACCGGCCCACCACGCGCGGCGCCGAGGGACCGATCGCGGCGCGGCTGGCCCGGCTGCGGGAGATCATCCGCCGGACTCGCTGAGCGCCCGGCGGGGGACGGACGCCGAACCGAGGCCGCGACTACTGTGACGGGGCCGGGACGTCGCCGGTTCAGCCGCTCACCCAGAACAGGAGCACGCGTGTCCGCAGGAGAGATCATCGGGCTGATCGCAGCCATCGCCTTCGCGGTGCTGGTGGTGCTGGTTGCCATTCCGCTGCTCAAGCTCGGGCGGACGCTGGACGAGACGACCCTGACCATCCGTCAGGTGCGTGAGCAGAGCGCCCCGATCCTGAGTCAGGCGAACACCACGGTGACCCATGTGAACAGCAACCTCGAGCGGGTCGACGACATCACCGGCAACGCCGCGAACATGTCCAGCAATGTCGCCGCGCTGACCAGCGTCGTCGCCGCCACCCTGGGCAGCCCGCTGATCAAGGTGGCCGCGTTCAGCTACGGCGTCCGCAGCGCGACCAAGAAGAAGCGTGAGGGGCAGGCGCTTGCCGAAGCCGCGCGTCGCGACAAGGACGAGCGGCGGGCCCGCCGCGCCGCTCGGCGGGCCGCCTGATGCGGCGCCTGTTCTGGCTGGCGATGGGCATCACGATCGGTGCACTGGTCGTGCGCAAGCTCAGCCGCGCCGCCGACAAGCTGACCCCGGGCGGTATCGCCGGCTCCATCGCCGACGGCCTGCGTGACGTCGCGGAGGCGATCGGGGACTTCGGCGCCGACATCCGCGCCGCCGCGGCCGAGCGAGAGGCGGAGCTGCGCGCGGGCACGGGCCTGGACGCACCGCTCCCGGCGGGCGACCAGATCCGGCTGCCCGGCCGGCACGGCGCCCACTCCGCCGACCACTGACCCCCGGCCGGTGACCATGAGCTGACCAGCTCCGGCCCCGGCCCCGCAGAACTGAGTAGACCTGATGCAGACCGCCGAGATCCGCCGCCGATTCCTCGAGCACTTCGCCGAGCGCGGGCACACCGTCGTGCCCAGTGCTTCGCTGGTCTCCCCGGACCCCTCGCTGCTGTTCACCGTGGCCGGCATGGTGCCGTTCATCCCGTACCTGACCGGCCGCGAGCCCGCGCCGTATCCGCGGGCGACCAGCGTGCAGAAGTGCGTCCGCACCCTCGACATCGAGGAGGTGGGCAAGACCACCCGGCACGGCACGTTCTTCCAGATGAACGGCAACTTCTCCTTCGGCGACTACTTCAAGGAAG
>JAOPUS010000160.1 GCA_025963345.1 Blastococcus sp.
CCGAGCGCCACCAGGGAGTCGACGTCGAACACGGAGCGTCCCTCCTCGAAGTGGGCGTGCAGCAGCCGCTCCTTGAGCTGGTTCCGCAGCCCGTGCTCGGCGGCCAGGTGCAGCAGCTGGTGGGCGAGCAGGGTGTTCCCGCTGACGCCGTCGGCCAGGTGGTACTCCAGGCCCTCCTCGGCGGCGACCTGCTCGACCTGCGCCATCATCGGCCGCATGTCGTCGACGCTGCGGCCGTACTTGGCCGCCAGGGACGGCAGCGTCGGGTGGGTCTCACCCTCGGGCACGCTCGGGTCGAGCTGGAAGGACCGCCAGATCACCTCGACCTCGTCCCGGTGGGGGAACTTCTCGAGGGCACTCTCCAACCGGCGCTTGCCGATGTAGCACCACGGACACACGACGTCGGACCAGACCTCTACCTGCATGCCCACGGCAACTTCGGTGAGCCTTCAAGCATTCCGGCCTTCTTCTGCCGACGGGCGGTGCACCTGCGCCCGCGCCCGCCCGTCGCCGGCGGTCGGGTCCAGGAAGACGTAGCGGACCCCCTCATGACGGGCCACCAGCCGTCGCTCCGCCTCGTCGGCGACCCGCTCGACGTCACCGGCGCTCGCGTCGTCGTCGAAGTCCACCTTCGCGGCGACCAGAAGCTGAGCCGGCCCGATGACGGAGGTGAGGAGGAAAGGCACGTCGACGACGTGGTCGAGGGCAGCGATCTCCGCCTTGAGCTGTGCCTGGATCCGTGGCGAGACCGACTGGCCGATCAGCAACGAGACGTTCGCCCGCCCGAGCACCGCGGCCACGACTATCAGCAGGAGGCCGATGACGATGGCCGAGAGCCCGTCCCACATCGGGTCGCCGGTCACCTGCTCCAAGAACAGGCCCAGTGCGGCGAGCACCAGCCCCACGAGGGCCGCGCTGTCCTCGAAGGTGACCGCCTTGACCGTGGTGTCCGTCGTGCCGGACAGGTACTCACCCGGCGACACCCGCCACTTGCGCGCCGAGCCACGGACCTGCCGGACCGCCTTGAACAGCGAGCTCGCCTCGAGGACGAATGAGACCGCCAGCACGACGTAGGACACCAGCGGATCGCCCTGCTCCTCCCCGCCGAGGATCGTGTGCACGCCCTGCACGATCGAGAAGCCGGCCCCGACGCCGAACGTGGCCAGGGCGGCGACGAACGCCCAGAAGTAGGTCTCCCGGCCGTAGCCGAACGGGTGCCTGGCGTCCGGCGCCCGGTCGCCACGCTTGAGCGCGACGAACAGCAGCACCTCGGTGACCGTGTCGGCCACCGAGTGCGCCGCCTCCGACAGCATCGCGGAGGAGTGGCTGATCAGGCCGCCGATCAGCTTCGCGACGGCGATCGCCAGGTTCACGACCCCGGCGAGGAGGACCGTGCCGGTCGACTCGCCGCCCGACGACTGTCCCGACTCCGTCATAGGGCGCCGGTTCCCCGCCACCCATGCACTCAACCGGCGTGCCCCGTGTCGCGCCGAGTGGGGCCCGGAGGGTCCCGGGCAGGGGCGACGAAAGGGGCTCCGCTCAGCCGGGGTACGGCACGTGGCCGCGGTGCGGTCCGGAGGACCGCCGTGTCATCGCACGCCGACGAGGTCGACGACGAAGACCAGCGTGGCGCCGGGCTTGATGACGCCGCCCGCGCCGCGCTCGCCATAGGCCTTGTGCGCCGGGATGGTCAGCCGACGACGGCCGCCGACCTTCATCCCGGTGATGCCCTCGTCCCAGCCCTGGATGACCATGCCGACGCCCAGGCGGAACTCCAGCGGGTCGCCGCGGTCCCAGGAGGCGTCGAACTGCTCGCCGCCCTCGTGCGTGACGCCCACGTAGTGCGCGCTCACCAGACTGCCGGGGGTCGCCTCGGGTCCGTCGCCGACGACGATGTCCTCGATCACGAGGTCGTCCGGCGCCGGCCCGGTGGGGGGCTCGACGTCCGGTCGGCTCAGCTCGGCCACGGTTCTCCCTCCTGCGCCGGGACGATCCCGGCGCGTGCATCCACACGACGCAGCTCCCATCCAAGCAGCGGCCGCCGCAGACCGCCCGGGCCGCCCATCGGCTCAGACGCGGTCGAGCCGTTCCTCCTCCTGCGCGCCGACGGCCGGGACGACGGGGAGGTCGAGCGGGTGGGCGGTCTCGTCGGCGGGCAGGCGGGCGGCCAGGATCGCCACGACGGCCAGCACGGTCGGGGCGAGCCCGCCGAGGAGGAACGTCGCCCGGAGCCCCAGGAGCTCGCTGACCGGACCGGCGAGCGCCATCGACAGCGGCATGAACGACAGCGAGACGAAGAAGTCGAGGCTGGACACCCGGCCGAGCAGGGCCGCCGGAACGCGGCGCTGGAGCAGCGTTCCCCAGATGACCGTCCCGGCCTGGAACGTCGCGCCCATGACGGCCCCCGCGAGGAGCATCACCCACAGCCGGGTGGTGAAGCCGAAGACGACGAGCGGGACGCAGCCCAGCCCCCACAGCAGGTTCATCACCGTCAGGTAGCGGCGCGGAAGCCGGTAGGACGCGACCGCCAGCGACCCCAGCGCACCACCGATCCCGAACGCGGCCAGCACGGCGGCGTGCTGGGACGGCCCGCCCCCGGCGTCCTTGACCGCGAAGGGCACCAGCACCTCGAAGGGTCCGATGAAGACCAGCAGCATCACCGAGGCGAACAGCAGCGTCGCCAGCAGCCAGGGCGTGCCGACCATGTAGCGGAACCCCTCATGCACGTCGCCGAACAGCCCACGCAGCCCCGCCCCCGGCTCCACGCCTGGCTCACGGCGGACGGCCGTCGCCGGGATCGCGGCGACGCATGCCGCAGCGGCGAGGGAGGCGCACGCCCCGGCGGCCAGCGCCGCGCCGGGGGAGAGCGCCGCCACGAGATAACCGGCGGCTGCAGGCCCGGCCGCCTGGGCGAGCACCGGGCGGACGACACCCTCCAGCCCGTTCGCGGCGAGCAGGTCGCCCTCCGGCATCAGCGCGGGCACCAGCGCCGAGTAGGCCGGGTAGTACAGCCCCATCGCCAGCCCGCCGACGAGGGAGACCGCGGCCAGGTGCGCCAGGGCCAGGAGGTCGAGCAGGGAGAGGGCGGCGACGACCGCGACGGCGGCCGCCTGGGCGAGGGCCACCGCCAGCAGGATGTACCGCTGCGGCAGCCGGTCGGCCAGCGCGCCGCCGAGCAGGGTGCTGGCCAGCAGGCCGCCGGCGGACAGCCCCGCGACCAGGGACAGACCGGCCGGTCCCCCGCCGAGCGCCACGACCTGCCACACCACGGCGACCGCCCATAGGCCCTGGCTCAGGAGCGACCACGCCAGTGACGCGGCCAGCCACCGGTACCGCCGATGCCGCAGTGGCGCCAGCGCACGCGGCAGGGCGGTCATCGGGGTTCCTCCTCGGTCGTGCCCGTCATGGTCCGGGACGGGTGCGACAGGACGCACCCGATTTCACGGTCGGCGCACCGGGGCCGCTGCCGCTGCCCCTCCCCCGCACTACCGTCCGGGGCATGCTCGACCACCTGGCCCTGCAGTGCGCGGACGTCGATGCCGCGGCCGACTTCTACATCCGGGTGTTCGCCGCCTGCGGGGTTCGCGAGGCCATGCGGTTCGACCACCCGGAGGGCACCGTCGTGGGGCTGAGCGGCCCGGACGGCTTCCCGAAGCTGTGGCTGGGGCCCATGGAAAGGCCGGGCGACCGGCCGGTGCACCTGGCGCTCACCGCGCCGTCGCGGCAGGCCGTCGACGACGTCTTCGCCGCCGCTCGGTCGTCGGGGGCTGAGGTCCTGCACGAGCCGCGGGTCTGGCCGGAGTACCACCAGGGCTACTACGGCGCGTTCTTCCGCGATCCCGACGGCAACAACGTCGAGGCCGTGCACCACACGTTCCCCGCCTGAGGCCGGCATGGACCCGGAGAACGCTCCCTGGTGGACCCGCGCCGTCGTCTACCAGGTCTATCCCCGCTCGTTCATGGACTCCGACGGCGACGGGATCGGCGATCTGGGCGGCGTCCTGGAGCGACTGGACCACCTGGCCGACCTCGGCATCGACGTCCTGTGGCTGTCGCCGGTCTATCCCTCGCCACAGGCCGACAACGGCTACGACATCAGCGACTACCAGGACATCGACCCGCTGTTCGGCACGCTGGCGCAACTGGACGAGCTGATCGCCGAGCTGCACCGGCGCGGGATGCGACTGGTGATGGACCTCGTCGTCAACCACACCAGCGACGAGCACCCGTGGTTCGTGGAGTCACGATCGGGGCCGGACTCACCCAAGCGGGACTGGTACTGGTGGCGCCCGCCCCGGTCCCGGATGGCCGGCGGCGACCCGGGTGCCGAGCCGACCAACTGGCAGTCGTTCTTCTCCGGCTCGACGTGGGAGTACGACGAGACCAGCGGCGAGTACTACCTGCACCTGTTCGACCGCAAGCAGCCCGACCTCAACTGGGAGAACCCCGACGTCCGGCAGGCCGTGTACGCGATGATGCGGTGGTGGCTCGACCGCGGCGTCGACGGTTTCCGCATGGACGTCATCAACATGATCTCCAAGGACCTTTCTGGCAGGGACGGGGTTCCCGACGGGCACCTGCACGACGGTCCGCCGCTGCCGGGGTCGGCGCTGGGTGACGGCTCGGCGTCCTACCTGTGCGGCCCCCGGATCCACGAATTCCTGCAGGAGATGCACCGTGAGGTGTTCGCGGGGCGGGACGCCGCGCTACTGACCGTCGGGGAGATGCCGGGCGTCACCGTCGAGCAGGCCCGGCTGTTCACCGACCCGGCCGGCGCCGAGGTGGACATGGTCTTCCAGTTCGAGCACGTCGGCCTCGATCAGGGCAGCTCGAAGTGGGACGTGCGGCCGCTGAAGATGCGCGACCTCAAGGCGTCGCTGGGGCGGTGGCAGGCCGGCCTGGCCGACGTCGGCTGGAACTCCCTCTACTGGGACAACCACGACCAGCCCCGGGCGGTCTCCCGCTTCGGCGACGACAGCCCCGAGTTCCGGCGCGACTCCGCGACCTGCCTGGCCACGCTGCTGCACCTGCACCGGGGCACGCCGTACGTCTACCAGGGGCAGGAGATCGGGATGGCGAACTATCCGTTCGCCTCCGTCGACGACTTCCAGGACATCGAATCGGTCAACCACTTCGCAACGGAGATGGTCGCAGGCGAGGACCCCACCACCGTCCTCGCGGCACTGCGGCGGATGAGCCGTGACAACGCCCGCACGCCGGTGCAGTGGGACGACTCGAAGTCCGCCGGGTTCACCACCGGGACGCCGTGGCTGCCGGTGAACCCCGACCACGTCGAGTGGAACGCCGCCGCCCAACGCGACGACCCGGGGTCCGTCCTCGCCCACTACCGACGGCTCATCGCCCTACGGCACGGCCTCCCCGTCGTCGCCCTCGGCGATTTCGCGATGCTGCTGCCGGAGCACGACGAGGTCTACGCGTTCACCCGCTCGCTGCAGGACGACGTGCTGCTCGTCATGTGCAACGTCAGCCGGGCGCCGTACCCGCTGGCCGAACTGCTGCCCGGGGCGGTCGGCGCGGAACTCGTGCTCGGCAACCTGGCCGTCGCCGACGCCACTGTCCTCCGCCCGTGGGAGGCCCGGGTGCTGCGCATCAGCTGATGATCAGCGGGACGGCGGCCGGCTCCGCAGTCGGCTTCCACGCCGCCATCACGCGTCCTGCGGTGCCGCCGCGCCGTCCAGGGCGGGCGACGACTGCGCTCCGGAGCCGGTCGCAGCGGGCGGAGCGCCGCGCAGCCGGCCCGCGGGTGGAGGGCCGGGATGCCAGGAGGGTATGAACGGGATCTCGCCACGCCGCGCCGCCAAGCGCAGCCGGCGCACCATCGCGAGCGCGCTCTCCACGCGCCGGACCACCTGAAGCTGCTCGAGCCGGAACCGCCGGGCGCGCCACTCGGGCTGGGGTGAGTTCCGCCCGGCCATGGCGAATGCCGCCCCCACGGCGTCGCGCCCGTCGAGATAGGTGTCGGCGTGCTCGTACCAGTGCATGCTGCTGCGAGCCATGGTCTGCATCCGCTGCAGGTTGGGGCGCGCCCGCTCGTCGAAGTCCCGAAGAGCCGCGGAGAGGTCGTCGGGGAAGTCCTGCAGGCTGCGCACCAGCTCCACCGCGTCGATGATCGCCAGGCGCGTGCCCGATCCGATAGTGAAGTGCGTGGTGTGGGCGGCGTCCCCGATGAGCACCATGTTCTCGTGCCACCACGTCGTGTTGGTGACCTCCTTGAACCGCAGCCAGCGGGCCGGCTCGCCACGCGACTGGCTGATCAGCGAGTGACCCTCCAGCGGCCGCTCGAAGATCTTCTCCAGCACCCGGAGGCCGTCGGCCTCGTCCGCCTGGTCCAGCCCCAGCGAGCGCCAGGTCTCCTCCCTGCACTCCACGATGCAGGTGCTGACCGTGCCGCTCGAGGGATAGGCGTGGAACCAGACCCACCCCTCGGGCGTCGGCTCGAAGGCGAAGACGAAGCTGTCGAACACCTTGTCCGTGCCCAGCCAG
>JAOPUS010000170.1 GCA_025963345.1 Blastococcus sp.
CGCCCACGCCGTTGATCCAGCCCCGCTTCGGGACGTTGCACTTCACGACCGGTCCCCAGCAGCCCAGCTTGACGATGCACTTGGGCGAGCCGTACTCGGTCGCGAAGTCGCCCTGCTCGTAGTAGCCCGCCCGGTCGCAGCCCTCGTGCACGGTGCGGCCGAACAGCCAGGTGGGGCGGAGCGCCTCGTCCAGCGGGATCATCGGCGCCTGCCCGGTGGCCTGGTAGAGCAGGTAGGTCAGCGTCTCGGACAGGTTGTCCGGCTGGATCGGGCAGCCGGGAACGCACACGATCGGGATCCCGGCCTTGGACGTCCAGTCCCAGCCGAGGTAGTCGGGGACGCCCATGGCGCCGGTCGGGTTGCCGGCCATGGCGTGGATGCCGCCGTAGGTGGCGCATGTCCCGGCGGCCACCACGGCCGTCGCCTTGGGGGTCAGCCGGTCCAGCCACTCGCTGGTCGTGATCGGCTGCCCGGTCGCCGGGTTGTTGCCGAAGCCGCACCAGTACCCCTCGTCCTTGATCTTCTCGTTCGGGATGGACCCCTCGACGACGAGGACGAACGGTTCGAGCTCACCCCGGTCGGCCCGGAAGAACCACTCCAGGAAGTCGTCCGCGCCGCCGTTGGGGCCGCACTCGAAGTCGATCAGCGGCCAGTGGACGGCGACTTTGGGCAGCCCCGGCAGGGCACCGAGGGCGATCTCCTCGATGCTCGGCTGGGTGGCTCCGGTGAGGGCCACGGAGTCGCCGTCGCAGCTGAGCCCGGCGTTGATCCACAGCACGTGGATCAGTGCTTCCTCAGCGGCGAGAGCTGCCTCTCGAACGGACGCGGATGGCATCTCGCCACGCTTCCTGGGGTCTCTGCTCACCCGGACGGGGCTGCGACCCCTGACTTCCGCTGAGACCGGATCTCGGTCTACTTGCGCGGGATGAATTGTGACTACGCTCACGCCTGAGGCCTGTCAAGCCGTCAGGGTGCGTTCACGTCGCGACGGGCTCGCAGGTCAGAAGCCAGTCACCCCACGCCTCCATGCCTTCGCCCGTCGTGACCGAAAGTGGCAGGACGCGGACGCCGGCGTTCACCGACCGGCAGTGCGCCACGAGATGCTCCAGGCGCACGTCGACGTAGGGCAGCAGGTCGATCTTGTTGATGACGACGACGTCGGCGACCGAGAACATGTGCGGGTACTTGAGCGGCTTGTCCTCGCCCTCCGTGACCGACACGACGACGACCTTCGCGGCCTCCCCGAGGTCGAAGAGCGCTGGGCAGACGAGGTTGCCGACGTTCTCGACGAAGACCAGGGATCCGGGCAGCGGGCTCAGCTCCGCCAGCCCCCGGGCCAGCATGTCGGCGTCCAGGTGACATCCCGCCCCGGTGTTGATCTGGACGACGGGTGCACCGGTGCTGCGGATCTTCTCGGCGTCGATGTGCGTCTCCTGGTCCCCCTCGATGACCGCGATCGGGCGGGTGGGGGCCAGTTCGTCGATGGTCCGGCGCAGCAACGACGTCTTCCCCGAGCCCGGCGAGCTCATCAGATTCAGCGCGACGATCCCCCGCTCGGCCAGCCACGCGCGGTTGTGCCGGGCCAGGTGGTCGTTCTTGGCCAGCAGCGCCGTCTCGATCTCCACGACACCCGGGACCGGGTCGTGCCCGTGGGAATGACCGTGCTCGACCGTCGCTGCCGCGGCCCGGCCGCCGGCCAGCACCTCGACACGGACGTCGGACTCCCCGCACCCGCAGGTTCCGCACATGTCGAACCACTCCTCACAAGCAGGCTCAGCGAACCGGTGTGGCGAGCACGACCGACGCGATCGCCAACTCGCGGCCGGCGAGGACCTCGACGTCGGCGCTGCCGCAGTCGCAGAGCAGGACGAGATCCGGCAGCGGGAACTCCGCATGGCACGTCCGGCAGCGGCCGCGACCCTCCGGCTCCTCGATCTCGAGCACCGCGCCCTCCAGCGGCGTCCCGGCGGTCACCAGCTCGAAGCAGAACCGCATCGCATCCGGCACCACGCCGGCCAGGCGTCCCACCCGCAGCCGGACACCGGTCACCGACGCGGTTCCGGTCCGCTCCGTGACCGCATCCACCACGCTCTGGGTGATCGAGAGCTCATGCATGGCACTCCTGGCCGTCAAGGCCCGCAACCTACGCCGGTCCGGGGCCGCCAACCAGGTCGCTGGACGTCGACGTCACCGGGCAGGAACACACGCTCCCGAACCTCTGCCGGCCGGTCGAGTACCTGGAGCTCGGGGGCGCCGACGGGCAGCCCGACCGCAGGATCCTGGCCGCCACCCGGGCCGTTCGGCGGCGGCTGGGCCGCACCCGCGACCGACGCCTCGGCCGGGTGCGCCGCGTGGCCGGGGTCCAGAGGCTCCGCGGGCCGAAGCGGCGTGGATGCCGTGGTTCTTGCTCCGACCGGGACCCCGCCGGCGTCAGCGGGACGGGCGTCGCGCCACCCGCCCGACGCCGCTGATGAGGTAGACAACGGACCGTTGCCGCGACCCCGCCGACGAGGGAGAACCAGACGTACTGCTCGACGCGGGTCAGATCGAGCCAGGCGACGCCGACGGGGACCGCGAAGCGGCCCCGCCCGACAGATGGAGACACGATGAGCATGGCCACGAGGACGGACACGC
>JAOPUS010000213.1 GCA_025963345.1 Blastococcus sp.
CCTGGGCCTCGCGGCGGAAACGGACCTGGAAGGACGGGTCGCGCGCCAGGTCGCTGCGCAGCACCTTGACGGCCACCTCACGCCCCAGCCGGAGGTCGCGGCCCCGGTGCACCTCGGCCATGCCACCGCGACCGAGCACCCCGCCGATCTCATAGCGCTCACCGAGCACCTGCGGCGTGGTCATCGAAGGTCCTCTCGGGCGGTGCAGGGCGTCGTCCGGGCGAGGGCCTCGACGAGCGGGCAGGCGTCCCGTACCGGGCGCGCTGCGGGTGATGAGTCGGCGGCGAGCCTAACCGCTCGCGACCGTGGTTCCGGGGAGATCGGGACGCGCACGCTCAGCCGACCTCACCCGGCCCAGGAGCATCGGCATTGGGATCCGCTGCCGGCGGCGTGACAGGCGGCTCGGACGGCGTCGTCCCCTCGAGCGTCGTCGGAGCCGTCGTGGTCGGCGCAGCCGTGGTGGTGGTCGCGGCCGTGGTCGTCGGGGTGGCCCGCGCGGTCGTCGTCGCCTCGGTCGTCGCGGTCACCGACGCGCCTCCACCGGCCTGGTCCGGGGGGGTGTACGCAGCTGCGGCGACGAACAGCACGACCTCGCTGCCCGGGGCGGCGAACCCGTCCGACGGGTCGAGGGCTGCGACGTCGCCCGCGGCGAGCGCCTGGCCGGCGCCGGCGAGCTGGGCGCTGTTGGCCTCCTGCCGGCGGACGAGGAGACCGGCGGCCTGGAGCGTCGTCTGCACCTCGTCGGCGGGCCGGCCGACGAACGCCGCAGAGAGCTGGATGCCGGTCGGGGAGGCGCTGGTCTGGGAGGCGCTCGTCCGTGCGGAGGTGCCGCCGCTGCCCCGATTGCCGTCGGTGAGCAGGAACCAGGTGCCGCCGGCGAGCAGGAGGAGCAGCACCCCGACCGCGGTCAGCCAGACCCACTTGCCGCGCCCGCTCCTGCGCCCGCCGTCGTCCGCGGCGGCCCAGTCGTCGTCCTCCGGCGGCGCCTGCAGGGGCGGCATCGGGCCGGCCGGCCCGGTCAGCCGGCCGCCGGAACCGGCGGCCGCCGGCGCTCCGGGGCCGGTGACGGGGATGACCTGGGTGCGGGACTCGGCCAGGGTCGCCCCGGTGAGCGCACCGCCGGCTGGAGTACCTCCCGCTGCGGCGCCGCCCGCGACCACCTGCGTCGGAGTGGTCCGGGGCCCGGGGACGGGGACGACAGGACCAAGGGTGCCGCCCGCGGCGACGCGGCGAATGGCCTCGGCGAAGGCACCGCCGTCGGGGAAACGGTCGGCGGGGTCCTTGGCCAGCGCCCGTTCGACCAGCAGGCGCACCGCCGGCGGGACGTGGCTGGGCAGGGGTGGGGGCGGCCGGTTGATGTGCGCGAGTGCGATCGCCACCTGCGAGGCGCCGTCGAACGGGCGTGCACCGGCCAGGCACTCGTAGGCGACCACGCCGAGGGAGTAGACGTCGGAGGCCGCGGTGACCTCCATGCCCTGCGCCTGCTCGGGGGAGAGGTACTGCGCCGTGCCCACGACCATGCCGGTGCGGGTGAGCGGCGTGGCGTCCCGGGCCTGCGCGATCCCGAAGTCGGTCAGCTTCACCACGCCGTCCGGCCGGACCATGAGGTTGCCCGGCTTGATGTCGCGGTGCACGACGCCGGCCCGGTGCGCCGCGGAGAGCCCGTCGGCGGACTGGCTGAGCACGTGCAGCGTCCAGTCGACGGGCAGCGCCCCCTCGTCGTGCAGGATCGTCACGAGCGGCTGACCCTCGACGAACTCCATGACGAGGAAAGCGAGCTGCTGGGTGCCGCTGTCGTCGACGGTCTCGCCGTAGTCGTAGACCGAGGCGATGTTCGGGTGGGTCAGCCCGGCGGTGTGCCGGGCCTCGTTGCGGAAGCGGGCCAGGAAGCTCGGGTCACCGGTGAACTCGCTCTTGAGCACCTTGGCCGCGACGATCCGGTCGAGCACCCGGTCGCGCGCCTTCCACACCTCACCCATGCCGCCCGTGGCGATGGGGGCGGTGATCTCGTAGCGGCCTGCCAGCAGGCTGCCGATCCCGAGTGCCATCAGCCCCCCTGCCCGTCGAGGTAGGCCTGGATCACCGAGCGGGCGATCGGGGCCGAGACGTCGCCACCGGTACGCCCGCCGTTCTTGACGAAGACGGCGACGGCGATCTTCGGGTTGTCGGCGGGGGCGAATCCGATGAACCAGGAGTGGTCGTCAGCGGAGTTCTCCGCCGTCCCCGTCTTGCCGGCGACCTGGACGCCGTCGATGCGCGCCCGGCGGCCCGTGCCGTTGGGGCTCTCCACGACGCTGGTCATCATCTTGGTGAGCTGGCCGGCGACTTCGGGCGTCACCGGCTGGCCCATCTTCTCCGGGTCGGTCTTGTCGATGACGGTGAGGTCGGGAGCCTGGACCTGGGAGACCAGGTAGGGCTTCATCAGCGTGCCGTCGTTGGCGACCGCGGCAGCGATCATGGCGGCCTGCATCGGCGTCAGCTGCACGTCCTGCTGCCCGATGGAGCTGATCCCGAGCTGGGCGTCGTTCTCGATGTCCCCGAGCTTGCTCGGCGCCACGCGCAGCGGCATCTCGAAGCCCGTGTCGTCGATCCCGAAGGCCTCGGACATGCTCCGGATGCGGTCCTCGCCGAGGTCGATCCCGAGCTGGGCGAAAGCGGTGTTGCAGGAGATGGTGAGCGCGTCGATCAGCGGCTGGTCGGCGCCGCCGTTGCAGCTCTCGCCGTCGAAGTTCTCCATCGTGGTGGAGGTGCCGGGCAGCGTGAGCAGGTCGGGGGCCGGCACCGGGGTCTCGGGCGTGTACTTGCCGGAGGCGAGGGCTGCGGCGGAGACGATCACCTTAAAGATCGAGCCGGGGGAGTAGCGCTGGCTGATCGCCTGGTTGGTCAGCTGGTCGTCGGTGAGCTGCTCGCGGTAGGCGCGGATCGCGGCCGGGTCATGGCTGGACAGCTGGTTCGGGTCGTACGTCGGGGTGCTGGCCAGGCCGAGGATCGCCCCGGTGGACGGGTCGAGCGCCACGACGGCGCCGGTGACGCCCTCGAGGCCGGTCATCGCCGCCTGCTGCACCGCGGGGTCGAGCGTGAGCTCGACGTTGCCGCCGGCCGGGTCGCGGCCGGTGAAGAGGTCGGCGATCCGGCGGAACACCAGTCGGGGGTCCGAGCCGGCAAGCAGCTCGTTCTCGGCGCGCTCGATCCCACTGCTGTTGTAGATCACCGAGTAGTAGCCGGTGACCGGCGCGTACAGCTCCCCCGCCGGGTACTGCCGCAGGTAGGTGAGCCGGTCCTTGGTGGCCGTCGAGAGCGCGACCTCGTTGCCCGCCACGACGATCGAGCCGCGCTCGCGGTCGTACTCCTCGGCCAGCACGCGGGTGTTGCCCGGGTCCTTGCGGAGCTCGTCGGACCGGACGACCTGGATGTAGTTGACGTTGATGATCAGCAGGGTGAACAGCACCAGCACGCTGATCGCGACGCGGCGCAGGGGGGCGTTCACCGCTGCACCACCTCGGTGGGTGCGTCGCCGAGCCGTGGCGGTGGCGGAGCGTGTGGCGTGGCGGGCCGGCGGGCGGCGTCGCTGATCCGGACGAGCAGCGCCACCAGGACGAAGTTGGCCACCAGGGACGAGCCGCCGTAGGCGAGGAACGGTGTCGTCAGGCCGGTCAGCGGCAGCAGGCCGGTGACACCGCCGAGGACGACGAACACCTGCCAGGCGACCGCGAAGGCCAGTCCGGCGGCCAGCAGCTTGCCGAACGCGTCCCGCACGATGAGCGACGTCCGCAGGCCCCGCTCGACGAGGATCAGGTAGACGACGATCACCGCGACGAGGCCGAACAGGCCGAGCTCCTCGCCGACGGCCGAGGCGATGAAGTCGCTCTTGGCCACCGGCACCTGGTCCGGCCGGCCGCCCCCGAGGCCGGCGCCGAAGAGACCGCCGGTGCCGAGGCCGAACAGCGACTGGACCAGCTGGTAGCCGGCGCCGTCCCGGTAGGCGAACGGGTCGAGCCACACGTCGACGCGGGCGCGGACGTGGCCGAAGACCTGGTAGGCGAGGAACGCACCGACGGCGAACAGACCGACGCCGATGAGCAGCCAGCTCGACCGCTCGGTGGCGACGTAGAGCATCACCACGAAGATCCCGAACAGCAGCAGCGAGCTGCCGAGGTCGCGCTCGAAGACCAGGACGAGGATCGACAGCACCCAGGCCAGCAGGACCGGGCCCAGGTCGCGCCCGCGGGGGAATTCCAGGCCGGCCACCTTGCGGCTGGCCAGCGCCAGGACGTCGCGCTTGTCCACCAGGTAGGCGGCGAAGAAGACGACCAGGCAGATCTTGGCGAACTCACCGGGCTGGATGGAGAAGCCGGCCAGCCGGATCCAGATCTTGGCGCCGTTGACCTCGGAGATCGCCGAGGGCAGCAGGGCCGGCAACGCCAGCAGGGCCATGCCGACCAGGGCCAGGGTGTAGGCGTAGCGGGACAGCGATCGGTGGTCGCGCACCAACACGAGGACGGCGACGAACAGCGCGACGCCGAGGGTCGCCCAGACCAGCTGGACCGGGGCGTCCTCGCGGGTGACGGAGCTGCCGACCTGTTCCGTCGCGAGGTCCAGCCGGTGGATGACGGTGAGGCCGAGGCCGACCAACAGTGCGACCGCCGGCAGCAGCAGCGGATCGGCGTAGGGCGCCCACTTGCGGACGACGAGGTGGGCCACGACCCACAGCGCGGTGATCCACGCGCTGAAGCCGGCCATCTCCGGGCGCAGCGAGCCGGTGACCGTGAGGTCGACGATGGACTGGGCAACGACGGTGATCAGGACGGCGAAGCCGAGCAGCAGCGCCTCGGTGCCGCGCCGGGTGGGGACCGCGGTCGCGGCCACGGAACCCCGGGGATCGGTGGTGGGGGCGGACATCAGTCGGCCCTCCGGCAGTTCACCCCCGACTCGGACGACGAGGCCGTCGTCGGAGTCGACGTCGTCGATGCGGTCGTGCCCACCTGGGTCGGGCCGTCCGTCGCGGCGGGTACACCGGCCGGGTCGGAGGGCAGGGACGGCGGCGTCGTGGTGGCCCCGGTCCCCGAGGACGGGGTGGAGGGCGTCGACCGGCAGAGCGGCAGCCGCTGCTCGCGGAGCGCGTCCAGGATCCGGTCGGCATCCTGGGCGTCGTTGGCGGTGATGCCGCCACGCGCCCTGCTGCGGGCCGCGGGGGTCAGGTCGGCGACGGCGAGGCCGGTGTCCTGGTCGAGCTCGTAGAAGTCGAACCCGACGATGGAGACGTCCAGGCCACGGAAGATCGCCACCTGCTCGTTGTCGCCGCTGCCGTCCACGCCGACGAACCAGTGCCCGAGGGCCCAGATGTAGGTACCCACCGCCCCCGCCACGAGCACGACGAGGACGGCTACCGCCACGAGGAGGGTGCGCAGCGGGCGGCGGCGGGCGGAGGGGCCACCGCCCGTCGGCGGTGTGGGTGGCGCCGGGGGTGGGGCAGGGGGGTCGGCGAGCGCCGCCCGTCCGGCGGCTGAGCTGCCGTCGACCTGCCGTTGCCCGACATAACCGCCGGCTGCGCCGTCGACGACCGGGTCCAGGCGGCCGCGGCCGCCGGTGTCCTCGATGACGTCGGCGACGATCACAGTGACGTTGTCGGGGCCGCCGCTGCGCAGGGCCAGCTCGATGAGCCGGTCCGCGGTGGTCTCCGGGTCCGGGTCCTTGAGCGCCTCGGCGAGGGTCTCCTCGCTGACCACGCCGGAGAGCCCGTCGGAGCAGAGCATGTAGCGGTCGCCGGCGCGGACCTCGCGCATCGAGAGGTCCGGCTCGACCTCCTGGCCGTTGAGGGCGCGCAGCAGCAGCGAGCGCTGCGGGTGGCTGTTGGCCTCCTCCGGCGTGATCCGGCCGTCGTCGATCAGCGTCTGGACGAACGTGTCGTCGTGGGTGATCTGCGACGTCTGGCCGTCGCGCACCAGATAGGCGCGGGAGTCACCGACGTGGCAGAGGCCCAGCCGCCCGCCCGCGAACAGGATCGCGGTGAGCGTCGTCCCCATGCCCTCGAGATGGGGGGATTCCCGGATCACCTCGCGCAGGTGCTCGCTGCCCTCGAAGACGGCCTCACGCAGGGACTGGAGGAGGTCGCCGGAGGGGGTGTCGTCGTCCAGGTGCTCGAGTGCGGCGATGACGACCTTGCTGGCGACGTCGCCGGCCGCGTGGCCGCCCATGCCGTCGGCGACGGCCAGCAGCCGGGGCCCGGCGTAGACCGAGTCCTGGTTGTTGCCGCGGATCAGGCCGCGGTCGGAACGTGCCGCATACCTGAGGACGAGAGTCATGCGTCCTCCTCGGTGGCGATCGGAGGGCGGGTGCCCCAGGGTGCGTTGCTCATCGGTGAGCTCGCAAGCTCGCTCACGCCGTCTCCTCGCTGGCGCTCGTCGGCTGCATTCGCGACGCTGCTGC
>JAOPUS010000219.1 GCA_025963345.1 Blastococcus sp.
TCCTCGTCGGCGGTGACCACGAGGGTCCGGACGGGAGCGCCCGGCGCGCTGACGTCTCCCGGCACGGGGGCCAGGCCGTCGGTGACCACCCCGAGGTGCCTGAGGCGGCTGGTCACCGCGTCGCGGACCGGGGCCGAGTACTCGCCGATCCCGCCGGTGAACACCAGGGTGTCCAGCCCGCCGAGCACTGCGGTGTAGCCGGCCACTGTGGTCGCGACGGCGGTCGTGAACACCTCCAGGGCGAGTTCGCACTCGGGGTCACCCGCGGCTGCCCGGCGGGTCAGCTCGGCGACGTCGGTGACCCCGCCGCTCATCCCGGCCAGGCCCGAGGAGCGGTCGACCAGCCCTCGCAGGTCGGCCGTGGACCATCCGCGGTCGGCCAGGAACAGCAGCACCTCGGGGTCGAGGTCGCCGCTGCGACTGACCGAGGGCAGTCCGCCGGTGGGGGAGAAGCTCATCGACGTCTGCAGGGAGCGGCCGCTGCGCACGGCGGTGACGCTGCAGCCGCCGCCGAGGTGAGCGACCACCGCTCGCCCGAGCCCCGGAACGGTGTCCACGACGTGCTGCACCGACAGGCCGTGGAAGCCGTAGCGGCGGACCCCCAGGGCGGTGACCGCGTCGGGCACCGGCAGCCGGTGGGCGGCCGCTCGCATGGTGGCGTGGAAGGCGGTGTCGAAGCACGCCACGTGCGGCAGGTCCGGCCAACGGACTCGGGCTGCTTCGATCGAGTCCAGGTCACCCGGCATGTGCAGTGGGGCGAAGTTCACGAGGTCGCCCAGTGCGGCCATCAGTTCGTCGTCGACCCGTTCGGGCTGGACGTGGACCGGCCCACCGTGGACGACCCGGTGCGCCAAGGCCGACGGGGTCAGCCCGGCAGCCGCAAGCCAGTCGGCGACGTCGGCGATCGCGCTGCCGGCCTCGGCGGTCGGACGGGGAACGGAACGGTTGAACAGCCTGGCCCCCGACGCGTCGTGCGCGGCCACCTTCAGCGATCGGGATCCCGGGTTGATCGCCAGGACGACCGGCCCGATCACCGCGACCACCGCCAGTTCCGCACCTCGGGCATGTCTTCGAAGTGCTCGCGGATGTAGCTGTGGTGCCGGGCCAGCATCTGCTCGCAGTACGCGACCAGCGCCTCGCCGCCCTGCGGGACGCGACGCGCGTGCCGGAGGGCGTCGAGCGCCAGCTGGTATCGGCTCATCCGGTTCAGCACGACCCGGTCGAACGGCGTGGTCGTCGTCCCCTGCTCCTCGAAGCCGCGCACATGGAACCGATCCGCATCCGGCCGGCCGTGCAGCAGCTGGTGCACCGCCCGCGGATAGCCGTGGAAGGCGAAGACGACATCGGCGGTGTCGGTGAACAGCTCCCGGAAGTGGTCGGCGCTGAAGCCGTGCGGGTGCACGTCCGGTGGCAGCAGGGCCATCAGGTCGACCACGTTGACCATCCGGACGCGCAGCCACGGAACCCACTGGCGCAGCAGCTCGGCAGCCGCCAGCACCTCCAGTGTCGGCACGTCCCCGGCGGCGGCCAGCACTACGTCGGGAGGCTGGGCGCCTGCGTCGGTTTCCGACCCGGCCCAGTGCCACACGGATGCACCAGCCGCGCAGTGCGCGTCGGCTTCGGCCATCGTCAGGTACTGAAGATGCTGCTGCTTGTCGGCCACCACCAGGTTGACGTGATCGACACTGCGTAGGCAGTGGTCGGCGATCGACAGCAGGCAGTTGGCGTCCGGTGGCAGCCAGACCCGGACGACGGCAGGCGAGAGCGGGATCACCGTGTCGATCAGCCCCGGCCCCTGGTGGCTGAACCCGTTGTGGTCGTTGCGCCAGCAGGTGCTGGTCAGCAGGATCGTCAGGGAGGAGACCGGCGCGCGCCAGGACAGCTCGGCAGCGTGCTGCAGCCACTTGACGTGCTGGATCACCATCGAGGCGCTGACCATGGCGAACGCCTCGTAGGTGGCGAACAGGCCGTGCCGTCCGGACAGCAGGTATCCCTCCAGCCAGCCTTCGCAGAGGTGTTCGGACAGCACCTCCATGACCCGGCCGTGCGGTGACAGGGCGACGTCGGTGGGCAGCACGTCGGCCTGCAGGCAGCGGTCGGTCACCTCGAAGACCGACTGCAGCCGGTTGCTGGCCGTCTCGTCGGGACAGAACAGCCGGAAGTTGCCCCCGCCGTCAGCGGTCGTGGTCCGGCGATACACCTCGGCCAGGAGTTCCCCGAGCGGGTGCGTCGTCTCGTGCGACGTCGTCCCGGGCGCAGGAACGTCGAGCGCATAGCCGTCGAGCGGGGGCAGGTCCAGGGGACGACGCAGTCGACCGCCATTGGCGTAGGGCGTCGACCCCATCCGGAGGTCGCCCACGGGAGCGAGGGCGGCGAGCTCTGGGGCGAGTGCCCCGTTCGCGGTGAACTGCAGCTCGGGGGAGTAGGAGCGCAGCCAGGTCTCCAGCAGTGCCAGGTGCGCGTCGTCGGTCTGCACCCCGGACAACGGGACCTGGTGGGCCCGGAACGTGCCCTCCACCTGCACACCGTCGACGACGGCAGGGCCGGTCCACCCCTTGGGCGTGCGCAGCACGATCGCCGGCCAGCCCGGGCGGACGTCGGTGCCGCCGGCGCGGGCCGCCCGCTGGATCTCGGTGATCCGGTCGTGCGCGCCACGCAGCGCGGCCTCCAGGTCGGCGAAGACCAGCCGCGGGTCGTCACCGGACACCACCACCGGCGCCCACCCCTGACTGGACAGGTAGGCGCACACCTCCTCGTCCGACGACCGGCCCCAGACGGTGGCGCTGCTGATCTTGTAGCCGTTGAGGTGCAGAACGGGCAGCACGGCCCCGTCCCGGCGCGCGTCGAGGTACGCGGGGAGCTTCCACGACCCGGACAGCGGCCCGGTCTCCGCCTCACCGTCTCCTACCACGCACGCGACCAGCAGGTCCGGGTGGTCGAACGCCGCGCCCGCGGCGTGGGCCAGTGCATACCCCAGTTCGCCGCCCTCGTGGATGCTGCCCGGCGTCGGCACGCTGACGTGGCTCGGAATGCCGCCCGGCGTGGAGAACTGGCGGAACAACCGGTGCATGCCGTCGGCGTCCATACCGATGTGCGGGTACACCTCGCTGTAGGTGCCCTCCAGCCACGTGTTGGCCACGAGGGCGGGGCCGCCGTGGCCCGGGCCGGCGACGTAGAGGCAAGGAGTGCCGGTGCGCCGGATGAGCCGATTGAGCTGGACGTAGAGCGCCGACAGGCCGGGGCTGGTGCCCCAGTGCCCGAGCAGCCGCGGCTTGACGTCGCTGTGCCGTAGCGGTCGGGTGAGGAGCGCGTCGTCCTGCAGATAGATCTGGCCGACGGTCAGGTAGTTCGCGGCTGCCCACCACCGCAGGTCCAACTCCAGGTCCTCGACCGGATAGGGATCGGCTGGAACGTCTGTCGACGGAGCGGGCGGAGTGCTGACGACGTCTGCGAGCAGGTCCATGATCCGGACTGTCCGCCGGCACGGCGGTCCCCGACGGGGTCCAAAGTCGCCTCTTCGCCGGTGAAGTGCCCGCCCAGGGCAGTCCTCGGCGATCCAGCTCCGACGCCTCAGGCATCGGGACGGCGGAGGGGCGGGCCGGCGGCGCGGCTGGGCGGGACCTCTGGCCGTGGGACCTGGGACCGACGGCACTACCTGGTTACCGGGCCGTCGCGCACGGTCGGTCGTGGACGAGAGGGCCCCGGTCATCGCCGATTTCCCCGCGGGCTCGGGTTCCTTCGCAATTCCCCGCGTGCCGAACGGCGCCGCCCGCCCAGCACCGCCTGACCCGAGGAGCACGCAGTGATCACGTACCCCCAGTTGACGGACACCGGCGGCGAGCGACTCGACCTGCACAACGCCAGCATCGATGAGCCGGCCGCAGCTGCCGGCCGTTGCGGCATGGTCCACCTGCCCACCGGCCGGATCTGTCGGGCACCGGCACGCCACGACGGCGGCTGCGAGTTCGGGGCGGCGTCATGACCCGTGCCACCCGCCCGGTGCCGGCAACGTCCGGTGACGGGGCCAGGGTTGGAGCCGAGCGTGCTCGTCGCAGCGTGGCGGGGGCGGCCGCAGCGTGGTGACCGACGTCCAGGAGGTGACGGCCTCGCCCGCGCGCGCCGCCTGGGAGTTGTCACCCGGTGAGGTCATCGTTCAGGAGGGCGTCGTTGCCGCACATGGCCTGGATCACGGCACCGCCGCCGACCGGCTGACCCGGGATGGCCCGAACGAGGTGGAGGTGCACCCATCGGCGCCGCTGTGGCGCTCGGTCGTCGGGCAGTTGCGAGACACGCTGATCCTGGTCCTGCTCGCTGCGGCGGTGCTCACCGCGGTGATCGGCGACTTCGTCGACACGGCGGTCATCCTGCTGGTCGTGACGGTCAACACCGTCCTCGGTGTCGTCCAGGAGCGCCGGGCGCTGCGCGAGGTCCGGGCTCTCGACGACCTCGTCGCCCCTAGCGCCCGGGTGACGAGAGAGGGGCGGGACACCTGGGTACCGACCCGGGAGCTCGTCCGGGGTGACGTGCTCCGGTTGGCAGCGGGCGACGTGGTCGGCGCCGACGCCCGGCTGGTGCGCTCCGTGCAGTTGCAGGTGGACGAGTCCCTGCTGACCGGTGAATCCCAGCCGAGCGACCGGGACTCCGAGGCCGTGTCCCTCGGGTCCACGCCCATGGCCGACCGGACGGGCATGGTGCACGCCGGCAGCACGGTGCTCCGTGGCTCGGGCGAGGCCGTCGTCGTCGCGACCGGGGTCGCCACTGTGATCGGGCAGGTGGCCCGAATGGTGGGGGGACGCCGGTCCCCCCTCACGCCCCTGCAACGTCGGTTGGCCACCTTGGGGCGGCAGATCTCGATCGGCGTGGCCGTCGCCTGTGTTGTCTTCCTGGCTTCCGGGCTCCTTCGCGGGCAGCCGTGGGATATCACTGTCATCGCGGCTGTCGCGTTGGCTGTGGCCGCGGTCCCGGAATCCCTGCCTGCCGTGGTCACCCTCGCGTTGTCCGCAGGGGCGAGCCGGATGGGGCGGCGGGGCGCCGTGGTGCGGTCTCTGCCCGCGGTGGAAACGCTCGGCTCGGTGACCCTGCTGGCGACCGACAAGACCGGCACCCTGACCGAGGGCGCGATGCGGGTCGACCGGACGTGGACCCCCGGGGACGGGGAACTGTTGGTCGGTCAGGCCGCCCTCTCCTCGGATGAGACCCGGAGACTGTGGTCGGCCGCCGCGCTGTGCAACGACGCCGACGCCTCCGGGGCGGGCCCGGGCGGCAGCGCGGGGACCGCGGACACCGAGACCGCGCTCGTCCGGGCGGCCCGCGCGGCCGGCTGTGACGTCGAGCAGTTGCGGCGCGAAAACCCGCGGGAGCGCGAGGAACCCTTCGACGCAGTCACCCGGCGGATGACGACGTGGCAGCGCGGGCCTGACGGCGAACTCAGTGTGCTGGTCAAGGGTGCACCCGAGGTGGTGTTGCCCGGGCTCGACGGGGCCGGGGCGGCGCAAGCGGTGTCCGACGGGTGGGCTGCCGTCGGACGCCGGGTGCTGGCCGTGGCCGCCGACGGCCGGCTGCTCGG
>JAOPUS010000220.1 GCA_025963345.1 Blastococcus sp.
CCCGGCGTCCAGCTTGCCCTGCGCCTCGGCGATGACCTCGGCGGCGGACTCGGTGCCCAGCGCCCAGGTGACCGGGATCGAGGTACGGGCCAGCCCGCCGAGCAGGGTGTGCACCGGGACGCCGAGGCTGCGGGCCCAGGCGTCGTGCAGTGCGACCTCGACCGCGGCCTTGGCGTACAGGTTGTTGTTGACGACGTCGTTCATCGCCTGCTGGATGCCGGCGATGTCGTCGACGCGGTGGCCGACGAGCAGCGGGGTCAGGTACTTCTCGATGATCAGCTGCATCGTCTCGACCGACTCGCCGCCCCACCACGGCCCGCCGGGGACGACGCCTTCCCCGATGCCCGAGACGCCGCCGCGGGTCGTGAGGGTGACCAGCAGCAGCGGCTGGGCGTCCATGCCGGTGCGGGCGAACCGGTGCGGCCGGACCAGGGGGACGTCGAGGATCGCGGTGCTGACTCGTTCGATGTTCAGGTCGTTCACGGGGCGGCCCTCCGAGCAGGAGCGGGCATCAGGACGTGCGGGCCGGGAAGTGCAGGATCTCCAGGCCGCCCGTCGCGAAGTTCGGGATGTCGGCCTGGGCCGCGGCACCTTCCGGCGAGGCCAGGGCCGCGGCCATGTCCTCGGCCGAGTCGAAGTCGGCCTCGAAGACCGCCGTGAAGGCAGGATCGCCCTCGGCGGCAGCCGCGTCGAGGCTGTACCGGGCGGCCCGCACGCCGGGGAGTTTCTGGGCCAGCGGCAGGTGGACGTGCTCGTAGTGCCGGTTGAATGCCTCGCGGTCGGCCGGCGGGCGGTACAGCACCATCAGTGTGTGCATCGGAAAACCTCCTGAACGGGTGGGTGGTCAGCTGACGGCGGAGAGGGGGAGGTCGGCGGCGGCGAGGTCCGCGGCGTCGGTGAACTCCTCCTTGAAGACCAGGCGAGGGGCCATCCGGCGGCGCTTGAGCACCTTGCCGGCGGCCTCGACCATGGCCGGGGGGCCGCACAGGTACGCGGACATCCCCTTGCAGCTGGCGAAGTCCTCGAGGACGACGTCGGTGACCATGCCGCAGGCGCCGTCCCAGTGCTGTTCGGACAGGCATGGCCGGTAGTGGAAGTGCGCGTGCTCGGCCTCCAGCGCGCGGAACAGGTCGCCGTCGTAGAGGTCGGCCTCGGTGCGCCCCCCGTGGTACAGGTACAGCTCCGGCGCCAGCCCCTCGGCCAGGGCGTTGAGCACGATGGACTTCATCGGTGCCAGGCCGGTGCCACCCGCGATGAGAATGGCGGGTTCCTGCTGCGGAAGACACAGCCCGAAGACGCCCAGCGGCCCGCGGACGTCGACCGGGTCGCCCACGGCCAGCGCGGCGAACACCCACCCGTCGCTGGCGATCCCGCCCGGAGTCCGCCGGACGTGGAACTCCAGACGGTGGGTCTCCGACGGCGGGTTGGCCATCGAGTACTGCCGCCACACGTCGGTGCCGGGAACCCGCAACTCGGCGTACTGCCCGGCGTTGAACGGCATGGCCTCGGCCAGTTCGACGACCACCCGACGGGTCTCCCGGGCGATGTCGGTCAGCTCCACCACGGTGCCGGTGACGTCGCGCAGCGGATGGCGGACGACGCCGTCGTCGGACACCTCCGCGAGCGGCTCCACCAGCAGGTCCGAGCGCGGGGTGGCCTGGCAGGCCAGTGCGATCCCCTGGTCCCGCTCCTCCGGGGTGAGGGTGAACGCCGGAGCGTTCCCGTGGTCGACCTCCCCGTCGAGCACCCTGAGCTTGCAGCTGCCGCACGTGCCCTGCGTGCAGCCGTGCGGCAGCCAGACGTTGTCACGGAGGTAGGCGTCCAGGACGGACTGGTCGCTGCGGCAGCTGGTGACCTTCCCCAGCGTCTGCAGACGGACGGTGTGCGCCGTCATGTCAGCTCAGACCTCCCAGTTCGCGTGCAGTTCGACCGGCCCGCGGAAGCCCCAGCCCCAGAAGTCGATCTCCTTGGTCCCGTCCCGCTCGAGGTTGGGGATGGTCTCGAAGAGCTCCTCGAGCCCGATCCGGCACACCTCGCTGGCGAAGTAGGTGCCCGCGCAGCCGTGCTTGCCGGCGCCGAAGGCCATGTGCGGGACGGGCGCGCGGTCGAGGTCGTAGTCCGACGGCGCGTTGTAGTCGTTCTCGTCGTGGTTGGCCGAGCCGTAGGACAGCATCACGACCGAGCCCGCGGGCAGGAAGGTGCCGGCGACGGTGGTGTCGACCTTGTTGACCCGGGCGACAGCCGACCAGATCGGCGAGGTCCAGCGCAGGCTCTCGGTGATCGCCCGGCGGATCAGCTTGGGGTCGTCGACGACCCGCTCGTACTGGTCGGGGCGGGTCCACAGGCCGGCGATGGTGGAGGCCATCGCGTGACCGGGCTCCTGCATGGCGCCGAGCAGGAAGACGAACACGGTCGGGTAGATCTTCTCCCGTTCCCGGGTCTGCCCCTCGGGCATGCCGTCGTGCAGCCAGTGGGACAGGGCGCTGTCGTCGGGCTCGACCGTCCACTTGTCCAGGAGCGGGTCGAGCACGGCGCGGATCTCCGCGCGCGCCTCGTCACCGGGGATGAAGCCGTCCGGGTTGGCGAACTCGCCGTTCTCGTCCACCGCCGCGTTGGTGAACGAGACGTTCAGCTTGTGGAACCACTCCCGCAGCTTGTCCGAGCTGACCGACTGCAGCCCCATGAGGTCACCCAGGGCGCGGACGCTCACCGGCTCGC
>JAOPUS010000263.1 GCA_025963345.1 Blastococcus sp.
CCAGGACCGCCCTGCTGCCGTTACCAGCGCCCACGATGCACGACCTCCTCGACGCTGCGCCGGCCCCGGCGCAGCGAGGGGGACCGGCGGTCGTCGTCGCCGGGGTAGCCGATGGACACGCAGCCGACCGGCCGGTGGCCGCCCGGGATGCCGAACGCGTCCCTGAACGCCGGGATCCGCTCGGGCGGAATGCCGAAGAAGCATGCGCCCAGGCCCTCGTCGACGGCGGTCAGGAGCATGAGCAGCGCGGCCATGCCGGCGTCGACGTCCCAGTACGGAACCGGCCATCGGGACTCGTCGCGGTCGGTCCAGCCCTTGTCCGGCTCGGCGTAACGCTCCAGGTAGGCGAACTTGTCCGACATCGGCACGATCAGCAGCGGCGCGCGCCGCATCCGGGTGAGCCAGCCGTCCGGCGTCCCACCGTCGGTGGTCGCGGTCCAGAAGCGCTCCCGTTCCTCCGGCGTCTCGAGGACCAGGAACGCCCAGCCCTGACTGAACCCGGCCGAGGGCGCGCGGATGGCGTGCTCCAGCAGCCGCTCCCGGAGATCCGGCGGCACCGGGCGGTCCGGGTCGTAGTCCCGGACCATGCGCCGGCGGTGGACGACGTCTGCGAATTCCACGTCGCCACTGTGCACCAGGAAGATCCGGAGCCCTCCGGACCCGGGCCGGCTGGTCGAGGGGGCAGCAGTGACAGGACGACTGCGGAGCAAGGTCGCGTTCGCCCGGCGCAGGCGTCCCCGAGATGCAGCTGCCGGACCGTCGACGGCGGGAACCTAGGCTGTCCTGCGTGCCGAAGCTGCAGCTGCTCCCCGCCGTCGACGTCGCCGATGGCCAGGCCGTCCGCCTGGTTCAGGGGGAGGCCGGCAGTGAGACCTCCTACGGCGACCCCCTCGACGCGGCGATGGCCTGGCAGCGGGACGGTGCCGAGTGGGTCCACCTGGTCGACCTGGACGCGGCCTTCGGTCGGGGCAGCAACCGCGAGCTGCTGGCCCGGGTGGTCGGCGAGCTCGACGTCGACGTGGAGCTCTCCGGCGGCATTCGTGACGACGAGTCGCTCGCCGCGGCACTGGCCACCGGCTGCCGCCGGGTGAACCTCGGCACCGCCGCGCTCGAGTCACCGGAGTGGTGCGCCCGCGCGATCGCCGAGTACGGCGACCGGATCGCGGTCGGCCTCGACGTGCGGGGTACCCGGCTGGCCGCCCGGGGCTGGACCAAGGAGGGCGGCGAGCTCTACGAGACCCTCGCCCGCCTGGACGCCGAGGGCTGCGCCCGCTACGTGGTCACCGACATCACCAAGGACGGCACGTTGCGCGGGCCCAACCTCGACCTGTTGCGGGAGGTGTGCGCCGCGACGCCGCGCCCCGTGATCGCCTCCGGCGGGGTCAGCTCGCTCGACGACATCCGGGCGCTGGCCACGCTCACCGCCGTGGGCATCGAGGGCGCCATCGTCGGGAAGGCGCTGTACGCGGGCGCGTTCACGCTCCCCGAGGCGCTCCGGGTCACCGTGGAGGCCGCCGGGTGAACGGGGTGACCCGCATCAACTCCGGCGCTCCGTGGGAGGGGATCGTCGGGTACAGCCGCGTCGTGGTCCGTGGGGACGCGGCCTGGGTGAGCGGCACGACCTCGACGGTGGACGGCGTGGTGACGCACGCGGGGGACGCCGGCGCGCAGGCCCGCCAGGCGCTGGCGATCGTGCGGGAGGCCCTCGAGCGGGCCGGCTTCACCCTCGCCGACGTCGTCCGCACCCGGATGTTCGTCACCGACATCTCCCGGTGGGAGGAGGTCGGCCGGGCCCACGGGGAGTTCTTCGGCGACGTCCGGCCGGCTACCTCGATGGTGCAGGTGGCCGCACTGATCGACCCGGCGATGCTGGTGGAGATCGAGGCCGACGCGGTCCGGGGGGTCGGCGCGTGAGTCTGTCCGTGCGGGTCATCCCGTGCCTGGACGTCGACGCCGGCCGGGTGGTCAAGGGCGTGAACTTCGTCGACCTGCGTGACGCCGGCGACCCGGTGGAGATGGCGCGGGTCTACGACGCCGAGGGCGCCGACGAGCTGACCTTCCTCGACATCACCGCCAGCTCCGGTGACCGCGCCACCACCTACGACGTGGTCAGCCGGACGGCGGAGAGCGTCTTCATCCCGCTGACCGTGGGCGGTGGCGTGCGCAGTGCCGAGGACGTCAACCGGCTGCTGCGGGCGGGCGCGGACAAGGTCGCGGTCAACACCGCTGCCGTCGCGCGGCCGGAGCTGATCGCCGAGATCGCCGACCGGTTCGGCAACCAGGTGCTGGTGCTGTCGCTGGACGCCCGGCGCTGCCGGGACGGCGCGGCCACCGACTCCGGGTACGAGATCACCACCCACGGCGGACGCCGGGGCACAGGTCAGGACGCCGTCGAGTGGTGCATCCGGGCTGCCGGGCTCGGGGCCGGAGAGATCCTGCTGAACTCGATGGACGCCGACGGCACCCGGGCCGGGTTCGACACCGACCTGATCAGCCTGGTGCGCCGCGAGGTGTCGGTACCGCTGATCGCCAGCGGGGGAGCGGGCGCGGCCGAGCACTTCCCGCCCGCGGTCGAGGCCGGCGCTGACGCCGTCCTGGCGGCGAGCGTCTTCCACTTCGGGGTGCTGCGCATCGGTGACGTGAAGGGCGCCCTGGCCGGCGCAGGCATTCCCGTCCGCCGGGAGGCCGACACCCCGCTCCGCTAGGAGACCCGCTCTCCGCGATCATGAAGTTCCGGTGGCGACACGCTGGTCCCGGACCGCGTGTCGCCTCGCCAACTTCATGATCGTCGCTGAGGGCAGTCAGGCGACCGTCACGCGGGCGGCGTCCCGGCGACCGGCGGCCCAGAGCAGCAGCTCCATCGGCTTCCCCTCGACCGTCGTCCCGCCGTCGCCGAACCGCTTCTCCTCACCGGGGGCGTCGGTGCGGCGCAGCACCAGCCCGCCCTTCCGGCCGGCTGCGGCGCGGCGGGCGAACAGCCCGGCCGCGCGCCACAGGGCGTCCTGCGCGGCCCGCGGCAGCTCGCGCGGGGTCCAGCCCGACTGCGCGCGGCGCACGTCCTCGTGGTGGATGGCGAACTCCGTGGTGTTGAGCGCACCGGCCACGAGCGGCCAGGACATCGGCGACCAGGCGGGGGGACCGGCCCGGAGCCGGTCGACCACCTCGGCGTACGGGGTCGAGTCGCGCAGCCGGTCCTCGAGCCGGTGCGGCCACGACGCGAGCGGGCCACCACCACCGACCGCCTCGGCACCCAGGCCGACCAGCGCGTCGGGACGACGTTCGCGGACGACGAGGTGCGCGGCGAGGTGGGCGGTGTCCCAGCCCGCGCACAGGGTGGGGGCGCCGGGACCGACCTTGGCCAGCAGGTCGGCCAGCTCCCGGCGTTCACGGTCGGCGAACGACGGGGAAGAGGAGGTCATCACCGAAGGTTAGCCAGGAGGCACAGCCGCGCGCCTCCGAAGAGCATTTAGCCGCTCTAACGATCGCGTAGCATCCGAAGCCCGCCGTACAACCCCTGAGGAGCACCGTGGCCCGCCGCCGAGACGCCGTCGTGCGGCGCGGTCTCCGTCATGTGCGGCGCTCGATCGTCGAGCAGCCCGGCATGTTCACCCTCGCCGTCCTGGCCAGCAGCCTGTACGGCGCGATGACCGTGGCCAGCGCCTGGGTGATCGGGGAGATCACCGACCGGGTGCTGCTGCCGGCTTTCGCCGATGGCGCGACCACCGCCGCGGCGCTGTCCCTCGCGGCCGCGGCGATCCTCGGGGTCGCGCTGCTCAAGATCGTCGGCATCCTCGGCCGGCGGCTGTTCGCCGGGATCATGAGCTACCGCCTGCAGGCCGACTACCGGCGCCGGGTGACCCGCCAGTACCTGCGACTGCCGTTGTCCTGGCACCAGAAGCACCCGACGGGCCAGCTGCTCTCCAACGCGAACTCCGACGTCGAGGCGTCCTGGTTCTTCGTCGCGCCGCTGCCGTTCGCCTGCGGCGCGCTGGTGATGATCGCGATCACCGTCGTGGCGCTCGTCCTCACCGACCCGCTGATCGCCCTCGTCGGGCTGGTCGTCTTCCCGCTGGTCTTCCTCGTCAACATCGTCTACTCGCAGGTGATGAGCCCGCGCATGCAGCGGGCGCAGCAGCTGCGCGCCGAGGTCAGCGAGATCGCGCACGAGAGCTTCGACGCGGCGCTGGTGGTCAAGACGCTGGGCCGGGAGACGGCCGAGACCGACCGCTTCCAGGCGCGGGCCGAAGAGCTGCGCGACGGACTGGTCGCCGTCGGCCGGGTGCGCGGCCTGTTCGACCCGATGATGGAGGCGCTCCCGAGCCTGGGCACCCTTGCCGTGCTGCTGATCGGCGCCGGCCGGGTCGCCGACGGCAGCACCGACGCCGGCAGCCTGGTCTCCATCGCCTACCTGTTCACCCTCCTGGCGCTGCCCATCCGCGCCATCGGCTGGGTGCTCGCCGACCTGCCCCGCGCCCTGGCCGGTTTCGACCGCGTGACCCCGGTGCTCGAGGCCACGGGGGAGACGCCGTACGGCCCGGACGCCGCGGTGCCCGGTGCGGGTGGCGCCGAGGTCGGTGTCGAGAAGGTGGGCTTCACCTTCGAGGGCACGTCGCGCCCGACGCTGTCCGACGTGACCTTCGACGTGCCCGCCGGCCGCACCGTCGCGATCGTCGGCCCCACAGGCTCGGGCAAGTCCACCCTCGCGGGCCTGCTGGTCCGCCTCGTCGACCCCTCCGACGGGCACGTGCTGCTCGACGGCGTGGACCTGCGCCGGCTCCGGGAGGGCGAGACCAGCGACCAGGCCGCCTTCGTCGCGCAGGGCACGTTCCTGTTCGACGACACGGTCCGGGGCAACGTCACGCTGGACGCGCCGTTCACCGACGACGAGGTCTGGACGGCGCTGCGCGTGGCGGCCGCCGACGACTTCGTGGCCGCCCTCCCCGAGGGCCTCGACACCCGCGTCGGCGAGCGTGGGGCCACCCTCTCCGGCGGCCAGCGCCAGCGGCTGGCCCTCGCCCGGGCCGTCGTCCGCCGTCCGCGGCTGCTGGTGCTGGACGACGCGACCAGCGCGGTCGACCCGTCGGTGGAGGCGCGCATCCTCGACGCCCTGCGCACGAGCGACCATCCCGCGACCGTCGTGGTGATCGCCTACCGGCAGGCCACGATCGCGCTGGCCGATGAGGTCGTCTGGCTCGAGCAGGGCCGGGCGCTCGCGCGGGGCACCCACGCGGAACTGCTCGCCGCGGTCCCCGGCTACGCCGCGCTGGTCCGCGCCTACTCGCAGGCGGAGGTGGCTGCGTGAACGAGCGTGCGAGTTCACCGGGGAGCACCGCACCGTCGGGAACGCGACCGACGAGCGCGAGCGAGGAGGTCACGTGACCGACGCGACCGTGGCAGCCGATCACCGCGAGGAGGGCGCGCTCGCGACTCTCCGTCGGGGCCTGCGGATGATGCCGGAGTTCCGTCGAGGGCTGCCGGCGACCTTCGCGCTCGCCCTGGTCGCGACCGCCGGCCGGGTGGTCGTGCCGATCGCCGTCCAGCAGGTCATCGACCGCGGGCTGGCCGCGGGCAGCCCGGACATGTCGCTCATCACCTGGCTGATCCTGGCCTGCGCGCTGGTCGTGGTGATCACCGCCGTCGCTGTCTACCGGATGAACGTCCGGCTGTTCCGGACGACGGAGACCGCGCTGGCCGGGCTTCGGGTGCGGGCCTTCCGGCACGTGCACGACCTCTCGGTGCTGCACCAGCAGGGAGAGCGGCGCGGGTCGCTGGTCTCGCGGGTCACCAGCGACGTCGACCAGCTGTCGGTGTTCATGCAATGGGGCGGGGTGCTGGGCCTGGTCAGCGTCGGCCAGCTCGTCGTCGCCACCGTGGTCATGAGCCTCTACTCCTGGCAGCTCACGCTGCTGGTCCT
>JAOPUS010000115.1 GCA_025963345.1 Blastococcus sp.
CGGTCGACGCCGACGGCTGGCTGCACACCGGTGACGTCGCGATCGTCGACGAGTACGGCTGCTACACCGTCGTCGACCGCGTCAAGGAACTGATCAAGTACAAGGGCTACCAGGTGGCACCGGCCGAGCTCGAGGGCGTGCTCATCGGCCACCCGGAGATCGTCGACGCGGCCGTCATCGGGATGCCCGACAGGGAGAGCGGCGAGGAGCTGCCCAAGGCGTTCGTCGTCCGGGCGCCGGGCTCGGAGCTCTCCGAGCAGGCGGTCATGGACTTCATGGCGGCCAAGGTGGCCCCGCACAAGAAGATCCGATTCGTCGAGTTCATCGACGCGGTGCCGAAGTCCGCCGCCGGGAAGATCCTGCGCAAGGACCTCAAGGCCCGCGCCTGACCTCTCTCCCCGACGTGCAGACCCCGCTCAGCCGGTCGGCGGCACCTGCGGGGGGACCCCGGTCGGCGATTCCGCCCGGGTGTCCGGTGCCGCGTCCCGGTCGACCGGCGCGGGCGGTGCCCAGGACGGCGGCGGACCGGGCGGCATCGGCACACCCGCGCCGTACGGGCCCCCGGCAGCGGCCGGACGGCTTCGGACGGCGAGCAGGATGACGAGCCCGCCGATCACCAGCAGGAACAGGCCGCCGGCCAACAGCCCCCAGGCGAGGCCGCCCAGTGCCGGGACCGTCGCACCGAGGCGGGCGTCGACCGACACGTCCGCCGAGGCGTCGGGGTTCATGACCACCAGCGTCCAGTTGCCGCCGGACGGCGTCCACGTCAGCGACTGGGTGCCCGGCCCGCCGGCCTGCGCCGCCCAGAAGTTCTGCTCCCCTGGCGGCGCGAACGGCGCCTCGGCCCCCAGCTGCCTCTGGTTGTCGGCGGCGCTGCCGGTACCGAAGTCGCCGACGACGGTGCGCTCGACGCCGTCGAGGTAGGCCGACGCGTCGCCCGCCCGCGCGATGCCGATGAACACGTCCGAACTCGGGTCGGTGCCGGTCACCTGGACGCGGGCATCGCCCAACGCGGCGGAGAGTGGCAGCCAGTCCGCCCCGGTGGCGAGGTCGATCCGGGCGGTCGAGATCGCGTATCCCGGGCTGGAGAACGACTCCTCCGAGGAGAACAGATACCCGTTGTCGTCGCGGGCCACGCGGTCGGCCCAGAGCAGGACCCCGCCGCCCGCGAGCAGCCCGATGGCGGGCAGCAGGAGGAGCAGGCCCACGACCAGGGCGACGATCCGCCCGGGGCCCCAGCGTGGGGCAGTCGGTGGCGGGCTCCACACGGGTTGCGGCGACGCGGCCATGTCTCATCTCCTGGCGAGCGCCGGGCCGCGGGTCCCACGGGGCGTGCCGGCGGACCCGGCGAGCGTGACACCGCTCGGCCGCGCGCACGGGTGGGGGACGCGCCTCGCTCACCGACCGCGCGCCGGGGTGGGCGCGTCGGGCCCCAGCGTCAGCGGCCCTGACCGGGCGGTCGCGACGTTGTCCCGGGGTCCTTAGGGTCGAGGGCATGCGTGCGGTGACGGTGAAGGAGCCCGGCGGTCCCGAGGTGCTCGGCTGGGGCGAGGTGCCCGATCCGGTCTGCGGGCCGGGCGAAGTGATCGTGGACGTGGCTGCGACGGCGGTGAACCGCGCCGACCTCCTCCAGCGGCAGGGCTTCTATCCGCCGCCGAAGGGCGCCAGCGACATCCTCGGGCTGGAGTGCAGCGGGGTGATCAGTGAGGTCGGCGAGGGGGTGACCGGCTGGTCGGTCGGTGACGAGGTGTGTGCGCTGCTCTCCGGCGGCGGTTACGCCGAGCGGGTCGCCGTCCCGGCCGGGCAGTTGTTCCCGAGGCCCGCCGGCGTGGAGCTGGCCACCGCGGCAGCGCTGCCCGAGGTCACCAGCACCGTCTGGTCCAACGTGTTCCTGCTGGCCGGGCTGCGACGGGGCGACAACTTCCTCGTGCACGGCGGGTCCAGCGGCATCGGGACGATGGCCATCCAGCTGGCGGCCCGGGCCGGCGCCCGCGTGTTCACCACCGCGGGGACGGCGGCCAAGCTCGACGTCTGCCGCGAACTCGGTGCCGAGGTCGGCATCAACTACCGCGACGAGGACTTCGTCGAGCGGGTGAAGGAGGAGACCGACGGCGCGGGCGTCGACGTCATCCTCGACAACATGGGCGCCAAGTACCTGGCCCGCAATGTCGACGCCCTGGCCGTGGGCGGCCGGCTGGTGTCGATCGGCATGCAGGGCGGCACCAAGGCGGAGCTCGACCTCGGGAAGCTGATGGCCAAGCGCGCCTCGGTGCACGCCACCACGCTGCGCGCCCGCCCGGCCACCGGCCACGGTGGCAAGGCCGAGATCGTCGCCGCCGTCCGGCACGACGTCTGGCCGGACGTCGAGCGCGGGGTCATCCGCCCGATCGTCGACCGCCGGCTCCCGATGTCCCGGGCCGCCGAGGCGCACCGGCTGATCGAGGCCAGCGAGCACATCGGCAAGGTGCTGCTGCTGCCCGAGGACTGACGCGGCTCAGAACGGCACCCGCACCAGCTCCCGGCCGCCGTCGCCCAGCAGGACCACCTCGGCCAGGTCCGCGCGGTCGACGTCGGCCCAGCCCCGCCACGTGCCGTCCCCGGCCGCCGAGGCCGGCCACTTCCCTGCCGGGTGCCGGGCTCCGTCGGAGTCGACGGCGACCAGGTGGCAGATCTCGCCGGGGTGCATCCCGGCGACGGTGACGTCCAGCGCGCTGCCGTCGTCGACGGTGCTCGCGGTCACCGTGGCCCGGACCGCCCCGGCCGATGCGGTGACGCTCTGCTCCTCTGACCCGGTGACCCACGCCGTGACACCGGCCCCGACGCCGAGCACGAGCAGCAGCGCAGCCGCGACCAGCGCCCAGGTACGGGACCGGAGACGGGCCGGGGGCCCGGCTGCGGCCGACACGCGGGCGAACAGGTCCGGGGACGGCGTCACCGCGAGCGGGCGCAGGTCGGCGAGCCGCACCCGGTCCAGCAGGCCGGGCAGCGCCGAGAACTCGGCCAGCTCCGCCGCACACTCCGGGCAGTGCCGCAGGTGCTCGTCGACGCGTCGCCGCTCCCCGGCCTCCAGCGCACCGAGGACGTAGGCACCCAGATCGGTCGCGGCGTGGGGGCAGGTCACGTCGTCACCCCTCGTTCGGCCAGGGCCAGCTTGAGCGCCCGAAGCGCGTAGTAGCAGCGGGACTTCACGGTTCCGGGCGGGATGTCCAGCACGCCCGCGGCCTCGTTCACCGTGCGGCCGCGGTAGTAGGTCTCGATGATCACCGCGCGGTGGTCCTGCGAGAGCGCGTCGAGCGCGTCGGCGATGATGATCCGGTCCAGGGTGCCCTCGACCTGGTCCAGGTCCGGGACGAAGGCCAACGCGGCCTCTCCCACCTCCGGCGGGCGGGCCCGCCGAGCCCGGTAGGCGTCGATGGCCAGATGCTGAGCGACGGTGAACAACCAGGGCCGCACCGGACCGGCGTCCTCGTCGAGGCGGTCGAGGTTCCGCCAGGCCCGGAGCAGCGTCTCCTGGACGATGTCCTCGGCCCGGTTCCGGTCGCCGTCGGTCAGCCGCAGCGCATAGGCCAGCAGCACGGGTGCGTGTGTGTCGTACAGGGCCCGCAAGCTCTCCTCGCGCGCGGTCGAGCCGCGGGTCCGCATCGGCGTCAGTACCCCGGCACCGCTGCCGGCTCCGAGGTCGGCGCGGCGGTGACCTTGGCGCCGTCGGCAGTGACGACCCACCACACGCCCTGGACACCCTGGCCGGTCACCGCCCCAGGATCGGAGTCCTTGGCGTACGTGTACAGAGGCATGCCGTCGAGGGTGACCTGCCTCGTGCCGTCGTCCCGGGTGATCGTGCCGACCTTCCCGGTGACGCCGTCCACCGCCGGGTCGGCCGTGTCAGCAATGACCGCCGGCCAGTTCGCGGCGCAAGCGCCCGAGCAGGCGCTGGTCCCGGCGTCCGCGGTGTCCTTGTCGAACACGTAGACGGTGCGCCCGTCAGCGGCGACCGCGATCTCGCCGAGAGGGCTCGCGGCCGTGCTGAGGACGGCGCCCGTGGTGCCGCCGGACGACGAACTGCCGCCCGACGCCGAGCCGCTCCCGTAGGTGGAGGAACCGCAGCCGGCGAGCGCGAGCAGTCCCAGGGCGGCCGCACCCCTCCGTATCGACGTGGTCCCCATCATGGCGCCCCCTTCGGCAGGCGGGACCGGATCCACGCGGTCCCGATACCTGCAGCACGGACCGGACCGCCGAACGGTTCACCCATCCAGGCGTTCGGCTGCTCGGGCCACGGGGCAGGATGGACCCATGACTGCACCCGGACACGGCAGCGAGCGCCCGCAGCAGGTCGTCGTCGTCGGCCCCGACGGCCAGCCGGTCGGCACGATGGCGATGCCGCAGGGGGACGAGGACGGTCAGGGCGGCTCGATCGGCGACATGGTCGAGCAGCCGGCCAAGGTGATGCGGATCGGCACGATGATCAAGCAGTTGCTCGAGGAGGTGCGCGCCGCGCCCCTGGACGATGCCAGCCGCAACCGGTTGCGCGACATCCACGCGGCGTCGATCCGGGAGCTCGAGGAGGGCCTGTCGCCCGAGCTGCGCGACGAGCTGGAGCGGATCACCCTGCCGTTCACCGAGGGCGAGACACCGTCCGACGCGGAGCTGCGGATCGCCCAGGCTCAGCTCGTGGGCTGGCTCGAGGGGGTCTTCCACGGCATCCAGACCGCGCTGTTCGCCCAGCAGATGGCCGCCCGCGCCCAGCTGGAGGACGTCCGCCGCAAGGCGCTGCCCGGTGGCCAGGGCAGCCAGCAGCCGGATCTCCGGCCCGGCGGCGGCCAGTACCTCTAATAACTCTGTCGACCTACCGGCCGACACCGCGGCCAACGGCCCCCGGTCAGGTGAATCCGGACCCTGACGGTTTCGCCGGTCGTCCGGCGGACCACTGGCTTCGATCACGGCCGGAGACACCGGCCCAGTGATCGGAGGACCTGTGAGTACGGATCAGGGAAGTGTGGCAACGGGCCGGAGCAACGGCATGGCGACCGCCGGCATCGTCCTGGGCGCGCTGGCGATCGTCGCGTCCGTCGTCTTCTCTGTGATCGCGTACAACACCCTCACCTGAGCCCGCCCGGCACGACGGCGCCGTCCCCGATCGGGGACGGCGCCGTCGTGCGTGTGGGGTCAGACGGTGAACCGGCTGACCGGGTCCTCCCCGACGGGGCCGCTCAGAAGCGGAATCCGCCCACCAGGGACTGCAGCCGGCCGGACACCTCGGCGAGCTCCTCCGCTGCCTCCTGGGACGCGCCGACGTGCTCCGTCGTGGCCTTGGCGACGGCGGCGACGCCGTCGATGTTCTCGGCGATCTGCCCGGAGCCGGCCGCGGCCTCGGCCACGCTGCGGTTCATCTCGTTAGTGGTCGCCGTCTGCTCCTCGACGGCCGAGGCGATGGTGGTCTGGTAGTCGTTGATCTGGGCGATGACCTCGGCCACCTCGGCGATGGCGGCGACCGCGCTGTTGGTGTCGGCCTGGATGGCCTCGACCCGCCGGGCAATGTCCTCGGTGGCCTTGGCCGTCTCCTGCGACAGCTCCTTCACCTCGTTGGCGACGACCGCGAAGCCCTTGCCGGCGTCACCGGCCCGCGCCGCCTCGATCGTGGCGTTGAGCGCCAGCAGGTTCGTCTGCTCGGCGATGCTGGTGATCACCTTCACCACGTCCCCGATGGTCCGGCTCGACTCACCGAGGCGCGAGACCGTGTCCGTCGTCGTCCCGACGGCGGTCACCGCACGGCTGGCCACCGAGGCGGCCTCGGTCGCGTTGTGGGCGATCTCCCGGATCGAGGCACCCATCTCCTCCGAGCCCGCCGCCACAGTCTGGACGCTGTGGGACACCTCACTGGCCGCCGCAGCGACGACGGCGGCCTGCGCGGAGGACTCCTCGGCGCCGATGGAGATCTGCCGGGAGAGGTCGCCGACCCGCTTGCTGGCACCGGTCAGCGCCTCGATGGCGTCGTGGAACGTGGACATGACCTGGCCGATGGCAGCCAGTGCCCGGTTGGTGGAGTCGGCCATCCGGCCGACCTCGTCGTTCGTCCGGACGTTCAGGCGCTGGGTGAGGTCTCCCTCGGCGACGGCGGCGAAGACGGCCTCGGCCTCGGCCAGCGGCCGGGTGATGGCCCGGGTGGTGTGCCAGGCGATCAACGCGGCCAGCAGCGCTGCAGCGGCGCAGATCAGCACCATGGTGAGGAGGAACCCGGAGGCGACGTCGCGGGCCTCGGCGCTGAGCGTCTGGTTCATCGCCTCCTCCATGTCGATGAGGACGTTGATCGCGCCCAGCCACTGCACGAACAGCGGCTTCGCCTGCTCGACGAGGACCTCCAGGGCTACAGCGTTCTGACCGGTGAGCCTGAGCTGGATCACGTGGTCGATCAGCGGCATCGTCGCGGCCTCGATGCGCTTGATCTCGGCCAGCGCCGCGATCTCGTCGTCGTTGACGTTCGCCGGGCGCGCGAACAGTTCGTCCATGGGGCCGGCCGAGTCGACGTACTTCGCCGCGAGGGCGTCGATGGTGTCCGTCTCGGCCGTGATGTCGGCGACCGTCTGGGCCAGGACGACGTCACGCAGGGCGATGGCGCGGTCGTGGACGCTCCCGCGGAAGTTGATCGCGTAGCGCTGCTTGACGCTGTTGAGGTCGTTGATCGTCGTCAGGTGGTCGTTGATGGTGTCCACCCGCGCCACACCGATCCCGGTCAGCCCCACCATGCTCAGAACGACGACAAGGAAGCCGAGCATGAGTCGTCGACTGATCGACAAATTCTTCAACATGGCATTCTCTCCGGGGCCCGTGCCTGGTGGAGCGATACCGCTCCTCGGCACAGGTGTCGGCGGGCGAGCCGAGAGTATTGAGTCGAATGTTGGTGCGACACCATTCAGGAATTCAGGTTGCGCACAACCGTCTGAACTGCGGTTTCAGAGCGCCTGCAGGAAGGCCGCGACCCCGTCGTCCTCGTTGGTGCCGGTGACGTCCGTGGCGACGGCCATCAGGTCGGGGTGTGCGTGCTCCATCGCCACCGCACGGCCGCCGGCTTCCCGGACCCACTGGAACGCGGCGATGTCGTTGGGCATGTCGCCGAAGACGACGACGTCCTCCGGGCCCACGCCGTGCCGCGCCGCCACCTTCGCCAGCCCGGACGCCTTGGTCACCCCGAGGGCGGAGATCTCGGCGAGAGCATCGCTGGAGGAATGGGTGACGGTCGCGCGGTTGCCGATGACGTCCTCGACCAGGGCGACGAACTCGTCACGGGGCAGGTGCTCGTGACGGGCGAGCAGCTTGGCGACCGGCACGGCCACCATCTCGTCGAGCGTCGCCTCGGCGACCCCGGGCGCGTCGACGTCCCATCGCGGCTTGTAGATCGGCTCGTGGCGGAACTCGAGCCCGTACTCGACCGCGAACCAGGTGTCCGGCTGCCGCCGGCGCAGCTCACGGGTGACCGACTCGAGGATGTCGGGGTGCAGCGGCTCCTCGTCGATGACCTCGAACAGCTCGAGGTCGAGCAGCACCGCGCCGTTGCAGCAGACCGCGATGCCGTGGCCCAGGACCTCCCGGATGCGGCGCATCCAGCGCGGGGGGCGGCCGGTGGCCAGCACGAGCGGGACGCCGTCGACGCGCCAGCGTTCGAGCTCGGCGAGCGTGCTCTCGCTGACGGTGTCGTCCCAGTGCAGCAGGGTGCCGTCCATGTCGCTGGCGATCAGCCGCGGACGCCAGTCAGACATTCGGACGGCCCCCGTCCAGGAACAGGGCCTCGAGGTAGCGCGCGACCCCGTCGGCGTCGTGGCCGCTGGTCATGCCGGAGGTCGCCGCCTGCACCGCGGGATGCGCGTTCGCCACCGCGACCGCCCGCCCCCCGGATGCGGCGACGGCGGTGATCATCGGGAGGTCGTTGGGCATGTCGCCGAAGACGAGCACGTCGCCGAACCCGACGCCGTACCGGTCCAGCGCGATCGCCAGACCACTGGCCTTGGTGATCCCCGGCGGCAGCACCTCGATGAAGCCGAGACCGGCGTGCGTGACCTCCGCGTCCGCCGGGTCGACAACCTGCTGGGCCAGCGCGAGCAGTTCGTCCTGCCCGAGCGTCGAGGAGCGCAGGAAGGCCTTGAGCACCGACCCCTCGGGCAGCACCTCGTGCCGCGGGAGCAGGTGGGCGGGCTCCGGATAGGGCCAGTTGAAGCCGTGCTGCACCCGCAGTGGGCTGTAGATCTCGCCCTGCTCCGCGGCGTCCTCCACCGCGACGACGAGATCGCCGGCGACCTCCTCGATCCGCGCGATCACGGCGGCCGCCTCGTCACGGGGCAGCCCCACGGTGCGCAGCACCTCGTTGCGCTCCAGGTCGACCACGAAGCCGCCCTGCGCGAGGACGGCGATGCCACGCCCGTCGAGGGCGGCCCGGACGCTGTCGAGCAGCCGGGGCCC
>JAOPUS010000279.1 GCA_025963345.1 Blastococcus sp.
ACCGCCGAGCGGGCCGGCCGGCTGCGGCTGCACGTCCGCATCGACGAGCGCACCGCGGCCTTCCTGGCTCTCGGGCTGGCGAAGCGGTCGGGCCGGCCGGTGCCGGTGCTGACCACCTCCGGCACCGCGGCCGCGCACCTGCACGCGGCGGTGCTGGAGGCCGACGCGAGCGGGGTGCCGCTGCTGGCGCTGACGGCCGACCGGCCGCCGGAGCTGCGCGGCACCGGGGCGAACCAGACGATCGAGCAGCGCGGTCTGTACGGCGGTGCGGTCCGCTGGGCGGCCGACGTCGGCGTGCCGGAGGCCGGCCGCGAGGCGGCGCAGAACAAGTACTGGCGATCGCTGGTGGCCAAGGCGCTGGTGGTCGCCGGCGGTGCGCTGTCGGCCGACCCGGGCCCGGTGCACCTGAACCTCGCCCTGCGCGAGCCGCTCATGCCCGAGGACGACGACGCCGCGGACCTGACCGCCCCGTGGGCCGGCCGGGCCGACGGTGGACCGTGGACCGAGGTGGGGAAGCCCGCACCGGCCGGACCGCGGCGACCGGCCCGACCGGTCGGCCGGACGCTGGTCATCGCCGGGGACGGACCGCTCCCTCCCGCGGAGAAGGCCTCGGCGCTCGCCGACATGTGGGCCTGGCCGCTGATCCCGGAGCCGAGCAGCGGCGCCTGGGGTCACCACGGCGCGCTGCGCGGCGGCGCGCTGCTCCTCGGTGCGGCCGCCTGGCTGGCCGCGCACCGCCCCGACCGGGTGGTGGTGATGGGGCGCCCGACGCTGTCCCGTCCGGTCTCCGCGCTGCTCGCCGACCCGGCCGTGCGCGTGGAGACCGTGACGTCGTCCCCCCGCTGGGCGGACGCGGGGCGGAACAGTGCCTCCGTCGACCGGGACCTGGCCGTGCCGGAGCCCTCCAGGCCGGTCTTTCCGGAGTGGTTCCAGAGCTGGCAGCGCGCCGCGGCCCGCGTCGGGGCGGCGATCGACGCGGTGCTCGATGCGTCCCCCGTCCTGACCGCGGCCCGGCTGGCGCGGGACACGGTCGCTGCCCTGCCCTCCGGGGCGCTCCTCGTGCTCGGCTCGTCCACCCCGGTACGCGACGTCGACCGGCTGGCGGTGCCGCGGGCCGACATCTCCGTGCTGGCCAACCGCGGCGTCGCCGGGATCGACGGCACGATCTCGACCGCAGTGGGCGCGGCGCTGGCGCACGGTGGGCCGGCGTTCGCGCTCATGGGGGACCTGACGTTCCTGCACGACCTCACCGGCCTGCTGCTGGGCGAGGGCGACGCCGTCCCGGATCTGACGGTCGTCGTCCCGGACAACGACGGCGGTGGGATCTTCGCCCAGCTGGAGCCGGGGGAGGACCGCTACGCGCGTGACTACCGGCGGGTGTTCGGGACCCCCCACGGCCGGGACCTCGTCGCGGTGGCGCAGGCGCTCGGCTGGGCGGCGACCCGAGTGGGCTCGGCCGGTGAGCTCGGTGCCGCGCTCGGACTCGGTGGGCCGCGGGTGGTCGTCGTGGGGACCGATCAGCGGGCCGAGGCGGCGCTGGCAGGGCAGTTGCGGCAGGCGGCTGCGGCCGCTCTGGCCTGAGTCCCCGGCGCCGGAGGGCCCGCGGCGCAGCTCTGGATCCTTGCGTTTCTCTTGCGGTTTCCTGGAGGGAGCCCTGCGGGAGGGCCTGCATCGTCGTCCGTGTCACCGGGACCGCCCCGGTCCCGGCAAGTCAAGGAGACACCGACATGATCACGACGATCACCCCTCTCCGCCGTATCGCGGTGACGCTGGCCATGACCGGCGTGACCGCTTTCGGCGCCGTCGCCATCGCCCCCGCCGCCTTCGCGGACGAGACCACCACCGTCACCGAGGAAGCGCCCGTCACCGAGGTCGCCCCCGAGGTCGTCCCCGAGGTCGTTCCGGAGGCGCCCGTCGCCGAGGTCCCGGCGCCCGTGGCCCAGCCCGCTCCGGCCCCGGCGCCGCCGGCCGTCGTCATCGGCAAGGACGGCAAGCCGGTGAAGGCGCCGCAGGTCTGCACGGCCAAGGAGCTGTCGGACTACGCGGCCAAGCTCGCCAAGTACACCGCGCAGGCCGCTCCGCTCAAGAAGGCTGCCGCCAAGCTGCGCGAGGCGTCCGCCGCTCTGCGGGCCCAGGTCCAGGCCGCCAAGCTGACCCCGGCCCAGGCCCGCGCCGCCCTGGCGCTGGCCAACCTCGGCGACATCGCCGCGAGCCGGCTCGAGGCGCAGGCGAACGACATCATCGCGAAGGCGGGCTCGCTGAGCTGCCTCGTGGTCGCCCCGGGCGGGGCTCGCTTCTGATCTCCGCCTCACCCGCACATCGACGGCGGCGTCCCGGTTCTCCGGGGCGCCGCCGTCGTGCGTCGTCGGTGCGTCCTGCGTCAGCCCTCGAGCGCCGCCTGGAAGGCGGCGAACTTCGACTGCGTCTCGGCCAGCTCGGCGGCCGGATCGGATCCGGCGACGATGCCGCAGCCGGCGAACAGCCGGGCGCTGTCGTCGCCGACGAGCTCGGCGCAGCGCAGGGCCAGCCCGAACTCGCCGTCGCCGCGGGCATCCAGCCAGCCGACCGGCCCGGCGTAGCGGCCGCGGTCCATGCCCTCGAGCTCGGCGATGACGGCGGCGGCATCGG
>JAOPUS010000163.1 GCA_025963345.1 Blastococcus sp.
GCCATGTGATGGCCCACGAGTCCTTCGAGGACGCGGCGACCGCGGCCCAGATGAACGAGAACTTCGTCTGCGTGAAGGTCGACCGCGAGGAGCGGCCGGACGTCGACAGCGTCTACATGACCGCGACACAGGCGATGACCGGGCAGGGCGGCTGGCCGATGACGGTCTTCACGACCCCGGGCGGCAAGCCGTTCTACTGCGGCACCTACTTCCCGCCGCGACCCGCCCACGGGATGCCCGCGTTCCGGCAGGTGCTGGCGGCCGTTGCCGAGGCGTGGACGGAGCGGCGGGACGAGCTGGAGTCGGCGGGCACGAAGATCGTCGGCGCGATCTCCGCTCGGCTGGACCTGGGGGAGCCCGCCCCGCTGACGGCCGATGTCCTCGACGCCGCCGTCGCGAGCCTGGCGACGAGCTTCGACGAGGGATCGGCCGGGTTCGGCGGCGCCCCGAAGTTCCCGCCGTCGATGCTGCTGGAGCTCCTGCTGCGCCACCATGCGCGCACCGGGGACGACGAGGCGCTGCGCATGGCCCGCGCGACCCTGGAGGCGATGGCCCGCGGGGGCATCTACGACCAGTTGGCCGGCGGCTTCGCCCGTTACGCCGTCGACGCGCGCTGGGTCGTGCCGCACTTCGAGAAGATGCTCTACGACAACGCCCTGCTCCTGCGGGTGTACCTGCACCTGTGGCGCGCCACCGGCGAGGAGTGGGCGCGGCGGGTCGCCGACGAGACGGCGACCTTCCTGATCCGCGACCTCGGCACGCCCGAGGGCGGCCTCGCCTCGGCGCTCGACGCCGATACCAACGGCGTCGAGGGGCTCACCTACGTCTGGACACCCGAGCAGCTGATCGAGGTCCTCGGCGCGGACGACGGACGGTGGGCCGCAGAACAGTTCGAGGTGACCGACCAGGGCACCTTCGAGCACGGTGCCTCTACGTTGCAGCGACTGCACGAACCCGACGACGAGGCCCGGCTGGACGGCGTCCGGCAGCGGTTGCTGGCCGCCCGGGCGCAGCGCCCGCAGCCGGCCCGCGACGACAAGGTCGTCACTGCCTGGAACGGCCTGGCGATCGCCGCCCTCGCCGAGCACGGCGTGCTGACCGGCACGCCGGCATCGGTGGATGCCGCCCGACGGGCGGCCGAACTCATCGCCTCGACGCACTGGGTCGACGGCCGGCTGCGGCGGGCTTCCCGGGACGGGGTGCCAGGGCGGCACGCGGGCGTGCTCGAGGACTACGGAGACCTGGCGGAAGGACTGCTGGCACTGCACCAGGCCACCTCCGAGGGGCGCTGGCTCGACCTCGCCGGCGACCTGCTGGACGTCGTCGCCGAGCAGTTCATCGACGCCGAGGGGTGGCACGACACCGCCGGGGACGCCGAGACGCTCGTGCACCGCCCGTTCGACCCGGCCGACGGTCCGACGCCGGCGGGGGTCGCTGCGGCCGCCGGGGCCGCGGTCACCTACGGCGCCCTGGCCGGTTCGCCGCGGCGCCGGGAACTGGGTGAGGCGGGACTGGCTGCGCTCGCCCGGCTCGTCACCCAGGCGCCCCGGGCAGCCGGCTGGGCGGCGGCCGCGGGGGAGGCGCTGCTGGCCGGGCCGCTGGAGGTGGCCGTGAGCGGTCCAGCGGGACCCGAGCGGGATGCCCTCGCGGCGACCGCCCGCGCGTCGACCAGCCCGGGCGCCGTCGTCGTGGTGGGGGAGCCGGACGCGCCGGGCGTTCCCCTGCTGGCCGACCGCCCGCTGCTCGGGGGGAAGGCGGCGGCCTATGTCTGCCGCGGCTTCGTGTGTTCGGCGCCGGTGGGCGACGTGTCCGCTCTGAGCGCAGCGATGGCATCTTCCTGACCGGCCGTCGGCGGATTACCGTGTAACTGTGTAATCAAGCTGACCTGGAGGTCGCCATGCACGGACACCGTTTCGCCGATGCACCGTTCGGGCCCGGCTTCGGTCGGGGCCACGGCCGGGGACGGGGAGGGCGTGGCCGCGGACCCGAGTCGGCGCCGCCCGTGGAACGCTCGGAGGTGGCCGGCTGGTTCGCCGGCCGTCTGCCCGACGACTGGTTCACCGGCCCGGTCGAGCTGACCATCGACCGCGACGAGATCACCGTGGTCGGTGCGCTCCCCGAGCCCGATGCCGGCGAGGGTGATCCGGCTGCTGCCCGCGCGGGCCGGATCGCCCGGTTCCGCGAGGAGACGCGGGGCAAGCGGATGGCGATCGCCGACGCCGCCCAGGAGCGCTACGGCCGGTCGGTCGCCTGGGGTGCGTCCTGCGGTGACACCCGCGAGGTCTTCACCAATCTGTCCATGCCGGTGATGACCCGGCTCCGGCAGGGCGAGCGGCTGGTGCTCGACACCCTGGTCGACGCCGGTGTGGCCCGCTCGCGGTCGGAGGCGCTGGTATGGGCGGTCCGGCTGGTGGGGCAGCACGCCGACGAGTGGCTCACCGAACTGCGCGCGGCCATGGAGTCGGTGGAGGAGGTCCGTGGGCGGGGTCCTCAGGTCGGGTGACGCCGTCGATCGAGGAGCGGACCGGGGGCGGAAGCCGACTGTCATAGGGTCGGCTGAGAAGCTCGGTGCATGTCTGATCCGGTCAGCCTGCTCGGCCGCCCCCTGCCGGTGGACTGGGACGCCGTGACCGCCGCCCGGCGCGGCACCGGACGAGAGGCGCTCAGCGCCGCCGACCGCGCCGAGCTCGGGGCCGCGGCCGCCGCCTTCCCGCTGTTCGGCTGAGCAGGTGCACGGTCGGTTCCGCCGGACAGGGACACTGGGCGGCGTGCCAGCCAGTGCCGTCCCTGTAGCGACCGACGTCCTCGTCGTCGGAGCCGGTCCCGCCGGGTCCGCCGCCGCGGCCTGGGCGGCGCGGGCCGGGCACGACGTCGTCCTCGCCGACGCGGCCGTCTTCCCCCGTGACAAGACCTGCGGCGACGGGCTGACGCCGCGCGCCATTGCCGAGCTCGATCTGCTCGGCCTGGGTGACTGGGTGCGCGGGCACGCCCGCAACCGCGGCCTGCGCGCGGCCGGGTTCGGCCGGGAGTGGCAGCTGCCCTGGCCGGGCGGCAGGTTCCCGGACCACGGCAGTGCGGTCCCACGCACGGAGCTCGACGCGCGCATCCGGGAGGTGGCCGTCGACTCGGGTGCCGTCCCGCTCGACGGCGCCCGTGCGATCGACGTCGAGCGGCACGGCGACCGGGTCACCGCGGTGGTGTTCGAGTCCGCTGATGACGAGCAGTTCAGCGTCGCCTGCCGTCGGCTGATCGTGGCCGACGGGGTGCGGTCCCCGCTGGGCCGGGTGCTGGGCCGCGAGTGGCACCGGGAGACCGCCTACGGGGTGGCGGCCCGCGGCTACGTGCGCTCCGGGCGCAGTGACGACGAGTGGATCTCCTCCCACCTGGAGCTGCGCGGCGCCGAGGGTGAGCTGCTGTCGGGCTACGGCTGGGTGTTCCCGCTCGGGGCTGCCGCAGGCGAGGTGAACATCGGTGTCGGGACGCTGGCCACCGCTCGCCGTCCCGCCGGGGTGCAGCTGAAGGCATTGCTGGAGACCTACACCGACGCCCGCCGCGACGAGTGGCAGATCGACGGACCGGTGCGGGCGCCCGCGTCCGCGCTGCTTCCCATGGGCGGCGCCGTGTCCGGGGTGGCCGGGCGCAACTGGGCGTTGATCGGCGACGCCGCCGGGTGTGTGAACCCGCTGAACGGCGAGGGGATCGACTACGGCCTGGAGACCGGGCGCAGCGTCGTCGAACTGTTCGCCGAGGACGACTGGTCGCTCGCCTGGCCGGCCACCCTGCGCCGGCACTACGGCGAGGCGTTCTCCATCGCCCGCCGGCTGGCCGGCCTGCTCACCCTGCCCCGGTTCCTGCCCGCCGCCGGGCCGGTCGGCATGCGGTCACGCGGGCTGATGACCGTGGCGCTGCGGGTGATGGGCAACCTGGTGAGCGAGGCCGATCGTGACGTCGTTGCCCGTGCCTGGCGCCTGGCCGGCCGCCTGTCCACGCGAATGGACGAGCGCCCACCGTTCGCCGCGGCCGACCTCCGCACCTGACGGACTTTCCGCGCGGAGAGTCCGCTCAGCCGACGAACGGAGAGTTGTACATCGCGAAGTAGACGGCGATGTAGTGGCAGATCGCCGCGACGATGGTCATCGCGTGGAAGACCTCGTGGTAACCGAAGGTGCCCGGCCAGGGGTTGGGCTTCTTGATCCCGTAGGCGATCCCACCGGCCGTGTAGAGCAGACCGCCGGCAGCGAGCAGCACCATCGAGGCGACGCCGGCGATGTGCAGGATGTCGGTGAGCACGAAGACGGCGACCCAGCCCAGCCCGATGTAGAGCGGCACGCCCACCCAGCGCGGCGCGGTCGGCCAGCTGAGCTTGAGGGCCACGCCGGCCAGCGCACCGGCCCAGACGAAGGTGAGCACCCAATAGCCCGTCGGCTGGTCGACGGCGAGCAGCGAGAACGGCGTGTAGGTGCCGGCGATGAACAGGAAGATCATCGAGTGGTCGAGCCGCTTCATGATCTTCCAGCCGCGGGGTGACCAGCGGCGCCGGTGGTAGAGCGCGCTGACGCCGAAGAGCCCGCAGATGGTCAGGCAGTAGAGCGCGACCGAGAACCCGGCGCGGGGCCCGAGCACCGAGGCCAGGGGGACCAGGACGGCGCCGGCGACGATGGCGCCGAAGAACGCGAACAGGTGCAGCCAGCCGCGCATCCGCGGTCGCGTGTCGGGGTGCTCCCAGTCGCTGTCGTCGAAGTCGGTGGCGGTCCAGGCCTTCGTGACCTGCTCGCCCTCCTCGAGGACGGCGGTGACCGCCTGGTTCCGTGGGGCCTCCAGTTCGGCTCCGTCGGCCTCCACCCGGACCTGCTCGTTGTCTTGGGGAAAGGCACTCATGCTCCGAGGTTACGGACCCGTAGGTTGCGAGGCACGTCGGAGCCTCTGTGACTTCCCCGGGAAATCGGTACCGGTTCACCGCCGTCCGGAAGTGCACCCGGCCGGGGCCGGTGGGTGGGCCTAGGGTGACCCCGTGGGGGCGCGCCAGAAGGTCCGCGACGCGATCGTCCAGGTCTACGAACGGCGTCTGGCTCGCGCGCTGGAGGGCGCCGACATCCCTCGCCACGTGGGCGTGATCATGGACGGGAACCGGCGCTGGGCGCGGGCCATCGGGCTGGAGGACGTCGCCCACGGCCACCGCCGCGGCGCCGACAAGATCGTCGACCTGCTGGGCTGGTGCGACGACGCCGGCGTCTCCGTCGTCACCCTGTTCATGCTCTCCACCGACAACCTGCGCCGCCCGGAGCCCGAGCTCAGTTCGTTGCTGCAGATCATCGAGGACGTCGCCGTCGACCTGTCGCGCCCCGGCCGTCCCTGGAAGGTGCGGGCGATGGGCGCGCCCGAGGTCCTGCCGCCGGAGACGGTCGCCGTCCTCAAGCAGGCCGAGGAGGACACCTGCGACCGGCCCGGCGCCACGGTGAACCTCGCCGTCGGCTACGGGGGGCGCCGGGAGATCGCCGACGCCGTCCGCTCGCTACTGGCCGAGCACGCCGAACGCGGCACCACGCTGGATGAACTGGTCGATGTGCTCGAGATCGAGCACATCGCCGAGCACCTCTACACCCGCGGTCAGCCCGACCCCGACCTGGTCATCCGGACCAGCGGCGAGCAGCGCATGTCGGGCTTCCTGCTGTGGCAGACGGCGAACACGGAGTTCCACTTCACCGACGTCTACTGGCCGGACTTCCGCCGGGTCGACTTCCTGCGTGCGCTGCGTGACTACTCCGCACGGCACCGCCGGTTCGGCGGCTGAGAGACTCGGGC
>JAOPUS010000379.1 GCA_025963345.1 Blastococcus sp.
CGTGGCGGTGGTCATGGGCTCCGGGTGGGCTCCGGCCGCCGACGCCTTCGGTGCCGCCGAGGGCACCGTCGCGATCGGTGACCTCCCCGGCTTCACCGCCCCCACCGCCGTCGGGCACGGCGGCGAGGTGCGCTCGGTGCGGGTCGGCGACCGGCGGGTGCTGCTCTTCCTCGGCCGCACCCACCTGTACGAGGGCCGGGGCGTCGAGCCGGTCGTGCACGGCGTCCGGACGGCGGCCGCCGCCGGCGTGAAGACCGTGATCCTCACCAATGCAGCCGGCGGCCTGGCTCCCGACCACAGCGTCGGGCAGGCCGTGATCATCTCCGACCACCTGAACCTGACCGCCCGCTCACCGCTGGTCGGCGCCCACTTCGTCGACCTCACGACGCTGTACTCCCCGCGGCTGCGCGCGCTGGCCGCCGAGCTGGACCCGACCCTGATCGACGGCGTCTACGCCGCCCTCCCCGGTCCGCACTACGAGACCCCGGCCGAGATCCGCATGCTGCGCACCCTCGGTGCCGACCTGGTCGGCATGTCGACCGCGCTCGAGGCGATCGCCGCCCGCGCCGCCGGGCTCGAGGTCTTCGGGCTGTCGCTGGTCACCAACGCCGCGGCCGGCGTGACCGGGGAGGCGCTCGACGCCGACGAGGTCATCGCGGCCGGCAAGGCGGCGGCCGGGCGGCTGGGGGCCTTCCTGGTCGAGTTCATCGGGCGCCTCTGATGCGCGAGCTTGGGAGCGCACGAGACGACACAGCAGTGCCGCGAACGCGGTCGACGAGCGCCAGCGAGGAGGACAAGTGAGTGGCCCGGTGCTCGTCACCGGCGCCGCCGGCCGGATCGGCACCTGGCTGCGCGGCGGCCTGCCCGAGCACGGCTGGGCGGTCCGCTGTCTGGACGTCGTCCCGGTGACCGACGTCCGGCCCGGCGAGGAGCACCTCGTCGCCGACGTCACCGACCTCGCCGCGATGGTCGACGCCACCCAGGGGGCCTCGGCCGTCGTGCACATGGCCGGCATCTCGGGTGAGTCCACCTGGCCGGCGATCAGCCACGCCAACATCGAGGGCACGTACTGCGCGCTCGAAGCGGCCCGTCGGTCCGGCGTCCCTCGTGTGGTGCTCGCCAGCAGCAATCACGCCACCGGCTACACCCCGCGCCCGGACGGCGGCCTGCTGCGGGAGGTGGACGCCCCGCCGCGGCCGGACACCTACTACGGCGTCGCCAAGGTGACGATGGAGGCGCTGGGCTCGCTCTACGCCGACCGCTACGGCCTCGACGTGGTCTGCCTGCGCATCGGCAGCGCGTTCGCCGAGCCGACGACGACCCGGCAGCTGTCGACCTGGCTCTCCCCCGCGGACGCCGTCTCCCTGGTCGATGCCGCCCTGAAGGCGCCGTCCCCCGGGTTCTCCGTCGTGTGGGGCGTCTCGGACAACACCCGCCGCTGGTGGGACCTCGCCGCCGCGCGGGCGCTCGGCTACGAGCCGGCCGACGACGCCGAGGTCTACGCCGAGGCGCTGATCGAGGTGCACGGCGAGCCGGACCTCAGCGATCCCGAGCACGCGCGCGTCGGTGGGGAGTACACGCTGCCCGAGTTCGACGCCGAGAACTTCGACATGCCGTGAGCGCCGAACTGCTCGCGACAGCCCGCGACTGGGCGGACGACGACCCGCACGCCGGCGACCGCGCCGAGATCGAGGCGCTGATCGAGGCGGAGAACACCGAGGAACTGGCCCGCCGCTTCGCCGGGCCCCTGACCTTCGGGACGGCGGGGCTGCGCGGGCCGCTGCGCGCCGGGCCGGCCGGGATGAACGCCGCCGTCGTCACCCGCGCGGCCGCCGGTCTCGCCCGATACCTGGCCGACGACGGTCATGCAGGCGGTGGCGTCGTGATCGGCTACGACGCCCGCCGCCGGTCCGACGAGTTCGCGCACGTCACCGCGGCAGTGCTCACCGGCGCAGGGTTCGCGGTGCAGGTGCTGCCGCGGGCGCTGCCGACACCGGTGCTGTCCTTCGCCGTCCGTCACCTGGGCTGCGTGGCCGGCGTGATGGTCACCGCCAGCCACAACCCGCCCGACGACAACGGCTACAAGGTCTACCTCGCCGACGGCGCCCAGCTCGTGCCGCCGGCCGACCGGCTGATCGAGTCCGCGATCGCCGCGGTGGGGCCGGCCCGGGAGGTGCGGCTCAACGACGAGTGGCTGACTCTCGGGGACGACCTCGAGGCCGACTACGTGGCCGCCGTGGTCCGTGCCGTGGATCCCTCCCCGGTTCCGCCACAGGCACGCGCCGCGCTGACCGTCGCCTACACGGCGATGCACGGGGTGGGTGCGGACACGACCCGGGCCGTGTTCGCCGCCGCCGGGCTGCGCGAGCCGGTGAGCGTGCCGGAGCAGGACCGACCCGACCCGCATTTCCCGACGGTGGCCTTCCCGAACCCGGAGGAACCCGGCGCGGTCGACCTGCTGAAGGCGCTGGCCGCCCGCGTCGGTGCCGACGTCGCGATCGCCGAGGACCCGGACGCCGACCGCTGCTCGGTGGTCTGCGGCGGGCGTCAGCTCACGGGCGACGAGGTCGGGGCACTGCTCGCCGACTGGCTGCTGCGCCGCGGTGTGCGCGGCACGTACGCGTCGTCGCTGGTCAGCGGCTCGCTGATGCACGTGATCACGGCGGCGGCAGGGCAGCCGTCGGCCGAGACCCCGACCGGGTTCAAGTGGATCATCCGGGCCGGTACGGCCGAGGCCCCGCTGGTGTTCGGCTACGAGGAGGCACTCGGCTACGCGGTCTCCCCCACCGTGGCGCGGGACAAGGACGGCATCTCCGCGGCGCTGGCGGTGGCGCTGCTGGCGGCGGAGCTGAAGACGTCGGGCCGCACGCTGCTCGACCGGCTGGACGAGCTGGCGACCGAGCACGGGCTGTTCGTGACCGCGCAGCTGTCGGTCCGGGTGCAGGACCTCTCGATCATCTCCGGGGCGATGGCGCGGCTGCGTGCCCATCCTCCGACCCGGCTGCTGGGTCGCGAGGTGGCATACGCCGACCTGACGCTGGAGGACCCGCCGGTCGACGCGGTGCGGTTGCTCGGCGACGGCGTGCGGGTGATCGTCCGGCCGAGCGGCACGGAGCCGAAGCTCAAGGCGTACCTGGAGACGGTCGTGCCCGTGCACGAGGACGCCGGCCTGATCGCCGCGCGTGGCCGGGGCGAGGACGAGCTCGACCAACTCCGCGCCGAGATGTCGGCCGCGCTCGGTCTCGCGTAGGCGCTCCGCCCCTCCTCCGAAGGGCTCGCGGATGTCGCCGAGCAGATCCCCCACCCCGCTGCCCGTTGTTACAGTCAGTGCCGTGGGGGACACAGAGGACGCAAGCCGGATTTTCGGGCACATCTACGAGCAGGACCACTGGGACGGCGGCTCCGGCATCGGGTCCGCGCCCGATGCGACCGAGCCGTACCGGGCCCTGCTGGCCGAGATCCTGCCGAGCAGCGACATCCGCAGCGTCGTCGACGTCGGCTGCGGCGACTGGCAGTTGGGTTCGCTCGTCGACTGGTCCGCGGTGGACTATCTCGGTCTTGACGTCGTCCCCGCGGTGGTCGAGCGCAACAAGTCCCGTTTCGCCGGCCCGAAGGTGCGGTTCGGCCTGGTCGACGCCCGCCTCGAGACCCCTCCGGCTGCGGATCTGCTGCTCGCCAAGGACGTTCTCCAGCACTGGTCCAACGCCGACGTCGCCTCGTTCCTCCAGGCCAATCTGGGGCGCTACCGGTACTGCCTGATCACCAACGACCTCGCGTCCACGCACTGGGACGGCGACGTCAACCACGACGTCCTGCTGGGCGAATGGCGCACGCTCGACCTGGAGGCACCGCCCTTCGGGCACCGTGCCGTGTGGCGACAGGACTTCTCCGTCCGTGGCGAGTGGACGAAGCGGATGACGCTGTACGCGTCGTCGGCCGCGCGGGCCACAGCCCGGTTCCGCAAGACCTCCGCCCTGACCCGGCTCCGGTCGCTCAGCGAGCCCACGACTCCGCAGGCCTGACCCGCGGGAGACCCGCTCAGACGGGCTCGCGGCAGCCGGATCCCAGGGCGCGTGTGGCGGCGGCCAGCACCGCGACGGCGTCCCGCCCGAAGGCCACGTCGCAGGGATGCGCGCCGCCGGTCAGCGCCGCGACGGTCAGCTCGTCCACGGCCACGCTGAACGCACCCTCCGCGCTGCCGGTCTCGGGTAGCAGCACCAGCCGGCCGGCGTCCCCGTGGACGAAGAACTCCATCCCCGTGGAGAGCGGCGCCACCGT
>JAOPUS010000382.1 GCA_025963345.1 Blastococcus sp.
GCCATCGCGTAGTGCTTGCCCCGGTAGCGCCTGTTCGCGTGGCCGGCAGCGAGCAGGACGAGCTGGACCGTCTGGGAGAACTGGCTGCCGTCACGGCGCCACTGGTTGCCGTAGTGCTCGATGACCTCGGGGTCGTACAAGCCGTCCCAGTTCATGCCGTAGCCGTTCGCCTCCACCATCTGGGCCGCCGCGCCCTCCGTGGCGATGACGTCCCACAGCTTGGCGCCGTACAGATGCCAGGGAATCGAGACGTTCTCGGCCGTGAGCCCGGCACCACGCAGCACGTCCACCGCTGCGCGAACCGCGTCGTCCACCTCCGGCTGCGAGTTGGGGTGACCGAACCCCTCGGTGACCACTCCGACCCGCAGCCCCTCGGCACCCTGGCTGACCGCCGCGAGGTAGTCCTGCGGCACCAGGTCGCGCGGTTGGCGCGGATCCTGACCGTCCGGGCCGGCGATGACCGAGAGCACGAGTGCTGCGTCGGCGACGGTGCGGGTCATCGGTCCGACGTGGTCGATCGTCTGCTCGATCGGGAACGCGCCGGTGTAGGGCACGAGGCCATGGGTCGGCTTGTGCCCGACGATGCCGCTGTACGACGCGGGCATGCGGATCGACCCGCCCTGGTCGCCACCGGTGGCCACATCGACATGCCCGCCGGCAACCAGCGCCGCACTCCCGGAGGAGGAACCGCCCGTCGAACGGGTTTCGTCCCAGGGGTTGCGCACGGGCCCGGTACGGGAGGTGTGCGAGCCGCCGGAGAAGCACAGGTCCTCACACACGGCCTTGCCTGCGATCGTCGCCCCCGCGGCGAGCATCCGCGTCACGATGGTGGCGTCCCGGGTCGGGACGAAGCCCTCGATCGTCTTGGACCCGTTCATCATCGGGACGCCGGCGACCATCGTGTTGTCCTTGACGGCAACCGTGAGTCCGGCCAGCGGCCCCTGACCACCCTCGGTGATCTCCGTCGTGACGTACCAGGCGTTGTGGGGGTTGTCGGCAGCCTCGGGTCGCGTCCACGCCCGCTGGGGGGCGACCGGCGCCGACTGCCGGTAGAGGTCCTCGACCACGTCCCAGGAGCCCAACAGGCCGTGCACCATCGGACTGAACGACGCGACGTCGGCATCCGAGAGACGCAACCCGTACGCCTGGGCCACCTCTGCGATCGCCGCCGGGTCCGGAAGTTCAACAGGCATCGAAACCTCTTCACCTGATTGCTGGGATTTGGTGCGGCGAACGTAGTCAGGCGAAGGCCGACCCGTCAACGACGACTGACATGTTCAGTTGCAGGGAGGACGGAGAACCCACCGGCGACCGCCTCGGCGAGGTAGAGCTGCTGGCCCATCCCGCCCCCGGCGGTCATCGAGACGGTGCCACGGGGAAAGGCGAAGCTTCCCCGTCGCAGTTCGCGGGCGACCTGAGCCGAGTCGTCGGTGCCCACCCGCCGCGCGGCGCTGGCGTAGAGGTGGACGGCCTCGTAGGCCGATTCCGAGATGCTCGAGACCGGTGTGGCGAAAGGCCCGTAAGCACGGCGGTAGCGGCGCAGTAAGTCGCGATTCTCCTCGACGTCGAGTTGCTCGAAATACCCCGAGACGCCCCACATCCCGATGCAGGCCCGGTCGCCGATCCGCTCACGCGTGGGTTCGTCGAGCGCCAGAGCGAGGGATCTGGCCTGGTCACGCACGCCGCGCGCGTGACACTGCCGTTCGAAGGCCACGAGGTCGGCGCCGACGAACGAGCTCAGCACGACGTCCGGCCGGGCCTCGAGAACCGCATCGATGAGCGGGCCGAAGTCACGACTGCCCAGCGGGGCGAAGGACTCGCCCACCACGGCGCCGGCCTTCTCGTTCAGCACGTGTCTCGCGGCCGCATGCACGACCCGTGGCCAGCAGTAGTCGTTGCCGGCCAGGAACCAGCGCTTCCCGGCCAGCCGCATCATCGACCCGACGGCTGCAAGCAGCTGCCGGTACGGCCGTTCACCGAATTGCACCCGCAGCGGCGCTGCGAGGCCGCCCTCGTTCATGAGGGAGTGGACGAGCAGTACGCCCGCGGCGGGCAGCGCGGCGGAGACCCGCGCGAACGTTGCCGACGTGGTCGTCGCGATGATCGTTCGGCAGCCGGCACGGACCAGCCGCTGCGCCTCACGCACACCCGTTCCCGGATCGGTCGCGTCGTCACCGACGACGAGATGCACCGGACGGCCCCGGATGCCACCGTCGGCATTCACTTCGGCCACGGCCATCGCCGCCAGGTTCTCCGTGGCAGCGGCGAACACGCCTCCCGGGCCGGACTTGCTCGTCAGTAGCCCGACGAGGTGTTCGCCGGGTCGGACCGACTCGGCGAGGGGCGAACCGCGCCGCCGCATCAGCCATGCCAGACCCACCTCGTCGAGTTCGGCGAACAGGCGCAGGCGGCAGCCCCCACCGTCAGCGGGGTCGAACAGGACCCGTAGACGGCCCCTCCACGGCAGTTCGTGCACGATCTCGATCCTCAGGGGCGGCATCACCCGGGAGATACGCCCGAGGATGTCCACCGGCGGCACCCCCGACCCCCCGATGGGGGCGGACAGTGTGACCACCGAGCCGGCCGCGACGCGGTCGCAGTGCGCGTCGAAGAGCCAGCCGGCCCCCGATCCGGCTCCGAACAGGGCGAATATCTGCTCGGGCGGGGCGTCCACCTGTTGCTCGGCGAAGAGGAACAGGCCGGAGGTCATGAGTCCCGCTTGGTCCCGGTGCCGGCCCCTGGCTCGCGGGCGGACTCGGCTGCAGCCTTGACCTCGTCGAGGGAGCCCTGGAACAGGTCCTGCAGCAGCCGGATGACCTCCTGCGCCGGTCCCGTGGGGTTCACCGAGTAGTAGCGGAAGCGCCCGGAACGACGCTCAGCGATCAGCCCCGCCGTCCGGAGCACGCTCAGGTGCGTCGACACCGCGGTGCGGCCGACGCGATGGATACGTGCCGACAGCTCCCCCGCGCTGCACTCCTCGCACTCGGCGAGAGCTGCGAGGATCTCCCTGCGAACCGGATCCGCAAGGGCATCGAACGCCAGGTCAGGTGCCACGATCAGCATCCCTTCCCGAGGTCGAGCCGGCCACCGAACATGTCGCTGGATGAAGGTACAGGCCACACTCGCACGGTGGTGGTCACAAGGTGGTCGACCGACCATGCGCAGGCTGCCGAGAACCGACCCGCGACAGGAACACCGACCCCGCGGCCCGAGGGGCGCCGGAGCCACGACCGGCGGCCGGGGCGGCCGATGTGCGCCCCCGCTCGCTCGCCCGGCCGTCGTCGTCAGCGGACCGACCGCGCGGCACGGATCCTCGCGAGCGGAGTCGCCGGCGGCCATGTCGACCGGGGAATCGACTCCCGCCCGCGGGGCGACACGGGCCCGAAGATGTTCTACAGTCTGCGGCTGACCGTCAGGCTTTGCGTAGTTGGTTGCCTGCTCCCTCGCGGATGAGCGCCGTGGAGCTGGCAGGGCCCGGGCACAGCCGGAACGATGTGGTCCACGCCACGCGTGGTGGCCCGGACAAGGGGGCAGCATGACCGAACGACCGGGAATCCCGGCCCGCGAACTCTCCGACGAGGAACTGGAGCGACAGGGGGTGCACGCCCACGCCATGCGGCACTGGGTCTTCCTGCACGGGACCGCCGAGCAGTTCCGCACGCACACCGAGCGGATGCTCGAACTCGAGCAGGAGTACCTGCGCCGGCATCCGCAGCGCACCTGGCAGGGCACCGACGGCGGCGCGGGCACGCCCTCGCGGGACGACCGGATCCGCGACCTCGTCCAGACGTTCTCCCGGGCCGTCACCTCGCTGCTGGACGAGGAGCCGTCACCGTCCTCTCCAGGTGCCGAGGACCGGCGCGACCCGGAGGAGGCGACGGCCGCGCTCCTGCGCCGGTTCGCCGACGCCCCGGACGGCCGGCTGCACAAGCTGGAGGCGCACCAGATCGCCCGGCAGCTGACGCCTGACAGCCACATCGTGGCGCGGCTCTACCGCCAGGACCCCCCACTCCTGCAGGCCGAGCGGGACATGCGGGTCATCACCGACGCCGGGCGCGCCTGGCTCGAGTCCCACTCCGTCCCGGCCTGAGCCCGCCGGGAGCTCAGTTCTCGCGGGTGAGCTCCGACCAGGCCTGCTGCGCGCGCGGCGCCCAGCCGGCGTGGCGCTCGCGGAAGACCTCCGCGGCCCGGTTCCCGGTCCAGCGCGGGGGCAGCAGCTCCCGCGGGAGGCCGGGGTCGAGCAGCGGGAAACGGCGCCATTCCTGGACCAGGCGGATCTGGGCGACCAGGGCCTGGCGGTCGGTGCGCGGGCGCCGGCGACTGACCAGCTCGAGGAAGGCCTCGTAGCGCCGCTCGACCTCGTCGAGGTCCCAGGCCGCGCGGGCCAGCGAGCGCTCGTCGCCGATCTGCCCGGCCGTGGCCACGAACGACCAGCTTCCGGCCAGCAGGTCGAGGTCCTCGAGCACCTTCCGCGCCCGGGGCTCGAGGTCGGCCTGTGGCGTCACCCAGACGCCCGGGGTCGGCGAGCCGAGACCGGCCCAGCCCAGCTGCGTGCGCAGCCGCTGGCGCAGGGCCCGGTTGTTCTCCGGGACGCCCACGGTGAGCACCAGCCAGCGGCCGTCCCACCGCCGTTCCTCGGCAGCGAAGTGGTAGATCCGCTCGGTTCCTTCATGCAGCAGCTCGGTGCCTGCCTGGGTCAGCGACCAGCGCGTCTCCCGGCCGATCCGGCTCGCCTCGATCCAGCCGGAATCCGCGGTGCGCATGATGGCCTGCCGGGCGGCCTTCTCCGCGACGTCGAGGTCGGCGAGCAGGTCCAGCAACGTCGACGTCCAGACCGCGCGGCCGCTCGGGAGCACGAACTCGCCCAGGACGGTCAGCAGCAGGCTGCGGGCGCTCGCTGCGCCGAGCTCCTGGCGGCGCGTCACGAACGGTCCTTCGACAGCCTCCACGCCACCCATCGTGACATCCCGCGACAAGGGGTGATCAGCACCGCGCACGACAGGCGCCCGCGAGGTTCTTGCCACGCTGCGAGGTCACGGTCATGCAACAGTCACTGTGGCGCTTGACACATCGACTGGAGTTCTACAGGCTCCACCGTCACCAGACGTGCAGCTGTAGCACGTCCTGAGTCAACGGAGACTGCCGTGCCGCTTCCGGAATCGTTCCGCCCTCGCCTTCCCGGGATCCTGACCGCGGGGATGCTGGCCCTGGCGCTGTCCGCCTGCGGCGGCGGCAGCCTCGGCGAGAAGGACACGGGTGACGCCGGCGGCGACGGCGGGGGCACGGTCCGCGTCGGCCTCGTGATCCCGCAGGCCGGGGTCTACACGCCGCTCGGTGTGGACATGCAGAACGGCTGGAACCTCTGGCTCGACCAGCACGACGGAAAGATGGGTGACTACACGGTCGAGACGGTCACCGCCGACGAGGGCGAAGGGCCCGACACCGGCGTGCCGGCGATCCAGCGCCTGCTCACGGAGGGCGACGTCGACGCCCTCGTGGGCATCGTGAACTCCGCCACCGCCCTCGGCGTGGCCGAGCAGGTCACCGAGGCGGAGACCCCGCTCCTGATCGCGAACGCCGGCGCCGGCCCGATCACGAAGGATGCCGGCAGCCCGTACGTGTGGCGCACCTCGTTCACCAACGCTCAGATCGCGGCGGCGATGGGCGAGCACCTCGCCGAGGAGGGCGTGGGCCCCGTCTACGTCATGGCGCCGGACTACGCGGCGGGCCAGGAGGTCGTGGCGGGGTTCATCGAGGCCTTCGAGGCGGGTGGCGGGACCGTGGCCGGGCAGGCGCTGACGCCGTTCGGGAAGACGCAGGACTTCCAGCCGTTCCTCTCCGGCGCGCAGGCGTCGGGCGCGAAGGCCGTCTTCGTCTTCTACGCCGGCGGGGAGGCCGTCAGCTTCGTAAAGCAGTACGCCGACTTCGGACTCAAGGACACCCTCCCCCTCTACGGTTCGGGCTTCCTCACCGAGGGCGGCGTGCTGGCGGCGCAGGGCGAGGCGGCCGTGGGCGTGCAGACCGCGCTGCACTACTCGACCGAGATCGACAACGAGAGCAACAAGGAGTTCGTCGAGGCCTACCGGGAGGCCTACGACGCGCTGCCCACGGTGTACGCGGTGCAGGCCTACGACGCGGCGAACGTCCTCGCCCGGGCACTGAAGGAATCCACCGACCTCACCGGGAAGGCGATCACCGACGCGCTGGACGGGCTGGGGACGATCGACGACAGCCCCCGCGGCCCGTGGAGTTTCAACGGGCAGACGCCAGAGCAGACCATCTACCTGCGCGAGGTGACCGATGAGGGCGGCACCCTGCTCAACAGCGTGGTGACCGACCTCGGCGTCCACGCCCAGCCCTAGTCCCGCAGGGGACGGTGGCCGCGACCGAGGTGCAGGAACCGCCCTCGGCCGCGGCCACCGGCTCCTCCGGAGAGGAGACCCTCGATGACCGGCTGGTTCGACGAGAACCTGGTCAGCATCCTCAACGGGTTCGCCATCGGCTCGTTGCTGTTCATCCTCGCCGTCGGGCTGTCCATCGTCTTCGGGATGATGGACGTGCTCAACCTCGCCCACGGCGCCTTCTTCCTGACCGGCTCCTACCTGGCGGTCAGCTTCGTCGCCGGAGGCTCGTGGGGCGGATACGTGACCGCCCTGGGCATTGCCGCGCTCGTCGGCCTGCTCGCCGGCGGCGCGCTCTCGGGCATGACCGAACCGCTGGCCCGGCGGCCGATCCTCGACCAGGCCCTGCTCACCCTCGGCATCTCGCTGATCGTCGCGGAGGTGCTCTCGATCGCCTACGGCAACGACGTGTTGTCGGTACCTCCCCCGCCCGGCCTGACCGGCAGCGTGTCGGTCGCCGGAAACGCCTACCCCGTGTACCGGCTGATGCTGATCGTCGTGGGCCTCCTGCTCGCCCTGGTCGTCTGGCTGGTCGTCGAGAAGACCTCGGTCGGCGCGCTCGTTCGAGCCAGCGTCGCCGACCGCGACATGGTCTCCGCCCTGGGCATCGACAACCGCAAGGTCAAGTTCGCCGTCCTGGGGATCGGATCCATGCTGGCAACCGTGGCCGGCGTGCTGGCGGCGCCCGTCTACGGAGCCCGGCCGGGACTGGACAAGACGATCCTGATCCTGGCGCTCGTCGTCGTCGTCATCGGCGGCCTGGGCTCGGTGCGCGGGGCGCTGATCGGCGCGCTGCTCATCGGCCAGGTGGAGTCGCTGGGCCGTGCGCTGGTGCCCGAGATCGCCTCGTTCATCCTGTTCGGGACGCTGGCGCTCGTCCTCGTGGTCCGGCCGCGCGGACTGTTCGGCTCCCGGAAGCTAGCGCACGGATGAGCCTCCCGGTGGGCACGCCGGCGACGCCGGCCGCAATCGCTTCCACCACTCCGCCGAGAACGGCGGAGCGCCGGACCGGCCGGCTGCTGCGCGTCGCCCTCCCGCTCGTCGTACTGGTTGTCCTGGCCGCCGTCCCGCTGTTCGTCGCGCCTTTCGGCACGAGCACGCTGTCCCGGATCCTGATCTTCGCCCTGTTCGCCGTCAGCCTGGACCTGCTCGTGGGCGTCACCGGGCTGCCCTCACTCGGGCACGCCGCCTACTTCGGCGTCGGCGCCTATGCCGCGGGACTCGTCGCCATCCACTGGACGGCGGAGGGCGTGGTGCCCGTCCTGGTCGCGGCTGCGGCCGGCGCGGTCGCGGCGGGCGCCACCGGGTGGCTGGCCGTGCGAAGCGGCGGCGTGTACTTCCTGATGCTGACCCTCGCGATCGGCGAGCTGGTGCACCAGCTCGCCCAGTCGCTCGCGTCGGTGACCGGCGGGTCGAACGGCCTCTACGGCATCCCCACTGTCCGCATCGGCGGAACCCCGCTGACGCTGCCCGGGTACGTCTACTGGTTCGTCCTGGCCGTCACGGGACTCGGGTACCTCGGTCTGCACCTGGTCGCGTCCTCGCCCTTCGGGGGCGTGCTCCGCGGCATCCGGGACAACGAGCCACGCATGCGGTCACTGGGCTACTCGCCCTTCCGCTACAAGTTCGCGGCCTTCGTCATCGCCGGCGGGTTCGCGGGGCTGGCCGGCGGTCTGTTCGCCGCGCAGGTGCGGCTGGTGACGCCGAGCGAGGCCGGCTTCACCACCAGCGCGCTGGTCCTGCTCGCGGTGATCCTCGGCGGCGCCGGCTCGCTGTGGGGTCCGATCCTCGGAGCAGCCGTCGTCGTGCTCGTGCGCGACGCCCTCGGGCCCGACCTGGACGGCCACGGCCCGTTGCTGCTCGGCATCGTCTTCGTCCTGGCCGTGTACGTGCTGCCGCGCGGCTTCGCCGGGCTGCGGGACCTGCTCCGTCGACGCCCCTCCCCCGGAGAGACCCCATGAGCGCTCCCCTGCTGTCCCTGTCCGGGATCAGCCGGCACTTCGGGGCACTGAAGGCCGTCGACGACGTCTCGATCGACGTCCCGACCGGGGCACGCCATGCCCTGATCGGGCCCAACGGTGCCGGCAAGAGCACGCTGTTCAGACTGGTGACAGGGTCGATGCCGGTCTCGAGCGGCACCGTCACTCTGGGGGGCAGCGACATCACCCGGCTGCCGGAGTTCCGGCGAGCCCGCCGAGGCATCAGCCAGACCCTCCAGCACTCCAGCCTCTTCCTCAGCCAGACGGTGCAGCAGAATGTGCTGCTGGCCGCCCAGCGGCAGTACGGGACCCGGCACGCGATCGTTCCCCGCGAACAGGCGGCGGCCCGGGAGCGGGCGCGGGCCCTCCTCGCCGACGTGGGCCTCGAGGGGCGGGCCGGAACCCCCGTCAGCGCCCTGTCCCACGGTGAACGCCGCCAGCTCGAGGTGGCGGTGGCTCTGGCCTGCCAACCGCGACTCCTGCTGCTCGACGAGCCCGCCGCGGGCATGTCCCCGGCTGAGAGCGCCCGGCTGGTGGAGCTGCTGAAGTCGTTGCCGGAATCGGTCACGGTCGTGATCGTCGAGCACGATCTGGAGGTCGTGTTCGCCCTGGCGACCTCGGTCACCGTGCTCCATCTCGGCCGCGTGCTGCTGACCGGCAGCCCCGACGAGGTGCGCGCCAGCGCGGCGGTCCAGGAGGCCTACCTCGGCACCGGCCGCGGGAGCCTCTTCCTCGACATGGCCGAGCCGGCCCATCTGGAGGTGAGCTAGTGCTGGAGGTCCGCGGGCTGGAGTCCGGCTACAAGCGCAGCACCGTCCTGCAGGGCGTCGACCTCGACCTGGCCGCCGGTCAGGTGCTGGGCCTGCTCGGCCGCAACGGCGTCGGCAAGTCGACCCTGATCAACACGCTGATGGGCCTGGTGCACGCCTCGGCCGGCTCGGTGCGGCTCGACGGTGTCGACCTCACCCACCGTCGTCCGGACGTGATCGCACGCGCCGGTGTGGCGCTCGTGCCCCAGGGCCGCCGGGTATGGGCGCCGCTCACCGTCACCGAGCACCTCGACCTCGCCGCGCGCCGCGGGCGCGGGCGAGGCCCCTGGGACATCGCACGGGTCCTGGCCCTGCTGCCCCGCCTGGGCGAGCGCCGGCGGCACGACGCCGGGCAGCTCTCCGGCGGCGAGCAACAGATGCTGGCCATCGCCCGGGCGCTGCTCACGAATCCGCGCCTGGTGCTCATGGACGAGCCCTCCGACGGCCTCGCCCCCGCCATCGTCGACATGATCGGTGAGGTCATCGGCGGCATGAAGGCCGAGGGGGTCACCCTCGTGGTGGTCGAGCAGGATCTGCACCTGGCCTTCGCCGTCGCCGACGAGATCGCGGTGATGGACAAGGGGCGGGTGGTCCACCGCTCCCCCACGCTGCAGTTCCGCAGCGACAGCTCCGTCGCCCGCGCCCTGCTCGGCGTGGCCTGATCCCACACCGGCAGGACCGGCGAGCGCAGGTCCCCCGTCAGTACTGGTGTCGCTCCTGGTCCACGTATCCGCCGCTCTCCTCGTGGCCGGGGCCGAGGTCGGGACCGGCGGCGTCGGCCGCGGCCCGCGGAACGGCCGCGGCACGGTCGCGTTCGGCGGCGTACCGGGCGCGGCGCCCCTCGTCCGGTTGCTCGGGTCGGCCGGTTCCCGGCCGGCCGCTCTGGTGCTGGCCGATGTCCCGGGTGCGGTTGCCCACCTGCTTGCGCAGCCGGCCGTCCTCGGTTCCGGTGAACCCGTGGGCGAGGAACCAGCCGGTGACCGCCCGCCGGTCGGGGTGGGTGTCGCGCACCACATTGAGCACGTAGTTCAGGCCGCGCGCGATGGCCTCCTCCTCCAGGCGGGCCAGCGCGAAACTGCCCGCGCCGGTGCCGCGCGCCGTGTCCTCGATCGCCAGGAGGATCTCCGCGTCACCCCAGACGTCGTCGAGCCAGCCGTACCCGACCACGCGGCCGCCGTCCTCGACGCGCCACCAGTCGCTGGGCAGGCGATCCCCCGCCGTCCGGGCGATACGGGGAAAGACGCCGGCCCCGACGGTGCCGAAGACCCGTTCCCGATCGGCGTCCCACCGGGGGTCGTCGTCCTTGACCCAGCGCAACTGGGCCGTCCGCGTGTCCGTGGTCTCCATGACAACTCCCTGTCGCCGCGCCGCGTAGGGCCGTCCGGCGATGCCGACCCTAGCGGCCCGTCTCGAGACCGAAATCTACACTTTCTCTACATCTTGCGCATTCGGATGTAGCACGTCAGGATGGATGACGGCAGACCGCGGATCCCCCGGTGCCGGCAATCCCCGAGGAGGACTCGTGACGACCCTCGAACACCGTGCGACCGGAGCCGCGGAAACGACGGCGCCCGCCACCCAGGCCGCCGTCGAGGTCTCCTTCGACACCTCGCCCGAGGCCTACAAGCACTGGACCCTGTCGGTGGACGGCGAGATCGCCACCCTCACGCTGGACGTGGACGAGGACGGCGGGATCGTCCCCGGCTACGAGCTGAAGATGAACAGTTACGACCTGGGCGTCGACATCGAGCTCCACGACGCGGTGCAGCGGATCCGCTTCGAGCACCCCGAGGTCAAGGCCGTCGTGGTCACCAGTGGCAAGGACCGGATGTTCTGCGCCGGTGCCAACATCAAGATGCTCGCGTCCTCGGCGCACAGCTGGAAGGTGAACTTCTGCAAGTTCACCAACGAGACGCGCAACGGCATCGAGGACGCCTCCGCCCACTCGGGCCTGTCGTTCGTCGCCGCGGTCAACGGCACAGCGGCCGGCGGCGGGTACGAACTGGCGCTGGCCTGCGACCAGATCGTGCTGATCGACGACAACTCCTCCACGGTGTCACTCCCCGAGGTCCCGCTGCTGGGCGTGCTGCCCGGCACCGGCGGGCTCACCCGGGTGGTCGACAAGCGCGGCGTCCGGCGCGACCTCGCCGACGTCTTCTCCACCACCGCCGAGGGCATCCGGGGTGACCGCGCGGTGCAGTGGCGGCTGGTCGACGCCACGGTCAAGGCCCGGGACTTCGCCGACGAGATCTCCCGTCGGGCCACCGAGGCCGCCGGGACCTCCTCCCGACCGGGTGCCGGCGCCCAGGGCGTTCCGCTCAGCCCGCTGAACCGCGCTGTCGACGGCGACACGACCAGCTACGAGCACCTACGGGTGGTTCTCGACCGCGACTCCGGCACCGCGACGATCACCGTGCTCGGCCCCGCGGCCGTGCCCGCCTCGGTCGAGGAGCTGCACGAGCAGGGCGACCGCGCGTGGTTCCTGGCCATGACCCGGCAGCTCGACGACGCGATCCTCCGGCTGCGCACCAACGAGCTGGCGATCGGCACCTGGCTGCTGCGGACCGAGGGCGACGTCGCCACCGC
>JAOPUS010000384.1 GCA_025963345.1 Blastococcus sp.
CGAGGAGGCAACCGGCCGTGGACGTCCTGGACATCGCACGCTGGCAGTTCGGGATCACCACCGTCTACCACTTCCTGATGGTGCCGCTGACCATCGGCCTGGGGATCCTGGTCGCCGTCATGCACACCATGTGGGTGCGCACCGACAAGCCCGAATGGCTGCGGATGACCCGCTTCTGGGGCCGCATCTACCTGATCAACTTCGTCCTCGGCGTGGCCACCGGGCTGGTCCAGGAGTTCCAGTTCGGTCTGGCCTGGAGCGAGTACTCCCGGTTCGTCGGCGACGTCTTCGGATCGCTGCTGGCCATGGAGGCCCTGCTCGCGTTCTTCCTCGAGTCGACGTTCCTGGGGCTGTGGATCTTCGGCTGGGGCCGGATCCCGAAGAAGGTGCACCTGGCCGCGCTGTGGGCGGCGGTCATCGGCTCGATCGTGTCGGCGTACTTCATCATCGCGGCCAACTCATGGATGCAGCACCCGGTCGGGGTGACCATGGACAGCTCGGGAGACACCGCCAAGCCGCGCCTTACCGACATAGCTGCCGTCCTCACCAACAACACCGCACTGGCAGCGTTCAGCCACGCGATCGTCGCGGCACTCATGGTGGCCGGTGCCCTGCTGGTCGGGATCGGGCTGTGGCAGCTGCGCCGGCGGAAGCTGGCCGGGCAGCCGGCAACGGACGTCGACCATCAGGTCTGGCGACGCTCGGTGCGGCTCGGCGGCTGGGTGTCGCTGGCCGCCTTCCTCGCCGTCGCCCTCACCGGCGACTGGCAGGGCAAGCTCATGTACCAGCAGCAGCCGCTGAAGATGAGCTCCGCCGAGGCTCTGTGCGAGACCGAGGCGCCGGCGTCCTTCTCGATCTTCGCGTGGAACAAGCTGGGCTCCAACGAGTGCGACGACGTCCACTCGATCACCGTGCCGGGGCTGCTGTCCTTCCTCGCGCACAGCGACTTCTCCACCGCCGTCCCCGGCGTCAACGAGCTGCAGGACCACTACTCCGAGGTCTACGGCGCCACCTACCCCGACGACCCCGCCCGCTTCGGCAACAAGGCCGGCGAGCCGGTCGACTACCAGCCGGTGCTCGCCGTCACCTACTGGAGCTTCCGGCTGATGATCGGCATGGGCGCGGTCTCGGCGGGGGTGGCCGCCTACGCCCTCTGGGCCACCCGCCGCGGTCGGGTACCGGTCTCGCGGATCGGCGTCTACGGGTCGCTGCTCGCCGTCGGTGCACCGTTCGTCGCCAACGCGACCGGCTGGATCTTCACCGAGATGGGGCGGCAGCCGTTCGTCGTCGTCCCCAATCCCGATGTCCCGGTCGCCGAGCAGATCTGGTTCTTCACCGCCCAGGCCGTCTCCCCCGGCGTCAGCGCCGGCGAGGTCTGGACGTCGCTGATCGCGCTGACCGCCGTCTACGGGGCGCTCGCCGTCGTCGAGGTCGGGCTGATCGCCCGGTTCGTCCGCCGCGGGATCACCACCGGTGACGGGACGCCGACCCCGACCGGCACTCCGGACGGCCCCGACCGCGCCGACTCCCCTGACGGCGCCGCCGACGACGTCCTCTCCTTCGCCTACTGAGTCCCGGAGACCCGACATGGACCTGCAGACCCTCTGGTTCGCCGCCGTCGCGGTCCTCTGGACCGGCTTCCTCCTGCTGGAGGGCTTCGACTTCGGCGTCGCCGCGCTGCTGCCCGTGCTCGGCCGCCGACCGGCCGACCGGCACCTCATGCTGCGCAGCATCGGCCCGCTCTGGGACGGCAACGAGGTCTGGCTGATCACCGCCGCCGGCGCGGTGTTCGCCGCCTTCCCCGGCTGGTACGCCACCTGGCTGCCGGCGCTCTACCTGCCGTTCGTGATCATGCTGCTCGGGCTGATCGTGCGGGCCGTCGCCTTCGAGTGGCGGCACTCCTCGCACGACCCGCGCTGGGACGCGACCTGGACCCACGTCATCACCGGCGGTTCGCTGGTCGCGGCCCTGGGGGTGGGCGCCGCGCTGGGTGCGACGACCCTCGGCCTGCCCATCGACGGCGACGGCATCCGGGTGGGTGGCAGCTTCGCCGGGGTCGGCTGGTCGGCCGTGCTGGGGGCGGTCGCCGTCGTCGCGTTCGCCGTCGTCCACGGGGCACTGTTCCTCGCGCTGAAGACCGACGGGGACCTCCGGCTGCGGGCGCGGGCGCTGGCCCTCCGGTGGTCGCCGGTCGCGGCGCTGCCGCTGCTCGCCTGGGCCGGCGTGGTGCACCTGCGCTACGGGACCCCGGTCACCGCGGTGCTCTGGCTGGTCGCCGCGCTGGCCGTCGTCGTCACGTGGACGCGGATCCGGCTGGACCGGGAGGGGCAGGCGTTCGCCGGCTGGGCAGTGATGCTGCTGGCCTCGTCCGCCACGATCTTCGGTGCCGCGTACCCGGTCGTCGTCCCGTCGACGATCGACGGTGCCTTCGACGTGACCATCGCCGACGCGTCGGTCAGCGACTACACGCTCACCGTCATGACCTGGGTGGCGGCGGTCGGGCTGCCGGTGGTGCTCGGCTACCAGGCCTGGACGTACTGGGTGTTCCGGAAGCGGCTGACCGCCGAGCCGCAGCACGAGCAGGCCGAGGTGGCGGTGTGACCGTGCGGCCGCCCCAGGCGGCCGACATGGCCATGTCGGCCGCTCCCGGGCGGGGGCCGCTGCGTGCGCTCGCCGGGGTTCCCGGTCTTCCGGGGGCGCTGGGCCGCGCGGCGATGGCCGCGCTCGCACAGACGGTCGGGGTGGTGCTGCTCTCCGCCGGCGTCGCGCACGCCGTGACCCGTGCCGCCGGACTGGCCGAGGGCTCCCCCACCGGCCCGTTGCTGCTGGCGGCGGCGGGGGTCGGCCTGCGCGCCGCCGCCGGGACGCTGGGCGACGTGCTCGC
>JAOPUS010000398.1 GCA_025963345.1 Blastococcus sp.
ACTCGGTGCAGGTGGTGAAGTCCAGCATCCCCTTCCAGGTGAAGTCCTCGATCTTGCCGCGACCGAAGACGTCGTCCTCGCCCGGATCCTCGAAGTCGATCGGCTTGCCGCCCGACGTCATCGGCTGGGCCGGGCCCAGCGCGACGTCGCCGTTGGCCTCGCGCTTGAAGTAGATGTTGAAGAAGGCGCTGAACCGGTGCCAGGCGACGCCCATGTTGAGGATCCGGCTGATCACCACGAGCCAGACCAGCGAGACCACGATCTTGATGAACGCGATGACGGTGACGACGTCGGGGTTGTCCGGGAAGAGGTTGCTGACCGCGCTGGCGACCGGGTGCGACCAGGTCGGTGCGTCGTCCAGGCCCGAGGCGATCTTCGCGGCGCGGATGCTGAGGATGCAGATGCCGACCAGGAGGACGACGGACTCGACGAAGTAGCCGCGGCCCTCGTTCGACCCGGCGAAGCGGCTCTTCCGGCCCAGGCGGCGCGGGTGGTTGAGCTGCCGGATCGCGATCAGCACCAGGATGCCGAGGATCGTGCCGGTGCCGATGACGTCGACGAAAATGTTCCACAGGCTCCAGGTGCCGATCAGCGGCAGGTGGAAAGCCGGGTTCCAGACCTCGCCGAACGCCTCGACCAGCGTCAGGAACAGGCCGTAGAAGCCCACGAAGACGAACCAGTGAGCGACGCCGATCGTCGACCACTTGAGCATCCGGGTGTGGCCCAGCGACTCGATCAGCAGCGTCTTCAGGCGGCTCTTCACCGGGCCGAATCGGGTGCCGTCGGGCTGGCCTGTGCGGATGATCCGCACCATCGCGCGCACCGCCCGGTATGCCATGACCGACGACACGATCAGGAACAGGACGCTGATCGTGCCCAGCACGACCTGCAACGGGCCCGTCATGTTTTCCTCCCGCGTACGCCTGGCGGCGTTGGTTGCTCTCGTCCGCCACACGGCGACGACAGGGTGATCATCGGCGCACCCCACGTCCCCCGCACCGGCGGGTGGCCGGGGCGCGGATCGCATGCGGGCGGCCCTGCCCGCACTGCTCCGCACGATAGCGGGCGCCGCGCGGGGCTACTCACCGGTAACCCCAGCGTCGCGCCCGGGCCGCCTGGAGTGGGTCATCGGATCAGGGTGTCCTGTCCGAGGGAGGCGGCGAGCGATCCGTCGGCGGTGTGCACGGTGCCCCGGACCGTCCCCCGCTGATGACTGTTGGAGACCGACTCCAGGTCGAGCAGCGTCCACGCGTCGGCCCGCACGGGGCGGTGCCACCAGAGCGCGTGGTCGAGGCTGGTCAGGACGCTCGCCCGCCGGTACAGGCCGGCGGTGACGGACGCGGCGATGGTCACGCCGAGGTCGGAGGCGAAGGCGATCGCGCTGGCGTGCACCGCGGGATCGTCGGGCAACGGGTCGGCGGCCCGGAACCACAGCCGCCGGCTGAACTCGCGGGTCCCGTCGGGGCCCTCCGGTGCCGGCGGCAGTTCCCGCAGGTCGAACACCGAGAAGTAGTCGGACTCGGTGAGGTACTCCGACCACGCGCCGAAGCCGGCCTCCGGGTCCGGGGCCGCGGGTGGGGCGAGCTGGTACTCCACCCCCTCGGTCTCGGGCCCGGTGCGGTGGAACGACACCGTCGCGGTGAAGACCCGCCGGCCGTCCTGGTCGGCGTCGACCTGCCGGAGGCTGAACGACCGGCCGTCCCGGACACGGGAGACGCGGTACTGGAGCGGCCCGCTCGGCGATGCGGCCGCCAGGAAGTGCCCGTGCAGGGAATGCGGGGTCAGGTCCGGCGCCGTCGTGGACATGGCCGCCCGCACGGTCTGGGCAAGGAGCTGTCCGCCGAAGACGAAGGCAGCGTCCGCCCCGGGGTAGACCGTCGGGACGAAGACGTCGTCCCCCCGGGACTCCAGCGTCACCAGATCGGCGAAGGTGTGGCGGTCGCTCACGGCTGCGGGGACTTCGCGATCATCTCCGCTGCGAATTCGTCGATCCACCGGCGGGCGTCGTCGAGGGAGGACTCGGCGGTCATCCCCGGGATGTGGGTGATGACGCGCGTCACGCCGGCCAGTTGCAGCGCGTCGAGGTCGCCACCTTCCGGTGCGAGCGCCACGGTGATCTCGAACGGACTGTCACCGAGACCGGCCTCGCGCCGGGTGCGGGTCAGCCACGAGATCCGCTCGGCGATCTCGTCGATCCCGCTGGAGCCCAGTTCCATCCAACCGTCGGCCATCAGCGCCGCCCGGCGCATCGCGGCCGGCGACGTCCCGCCCAGCTCGATCGGGATGGAGGGCTTCTGGATCGACTTGGGGCGGAAGTGCACCGGGCCGAACGCGAAGTGCCGGCCCTCGTGCGTGATCGGGTCCTCGCCCGACCACAGCCGGCGCAGCAGCGGGACGATCTCGTCCATGCGGCTGCCGCGCTCGGAGAAGGGGACGCCGGCCGCGTCGAACTCGTCCTTCAGCCAGCCGATGCCCGCGCCGAGGGTGACCCGGCCGCCGGACAGCCGGTCGAGAGTGACGACCGATCGGGCGGTCACCAGCGGGTGTCGCAGCGGAAGGACGTAGACGTTCGTCCCGAGCCGGAGCGTCGTCGTCGCGGTGGCGATCCCCGCGAGCATCACGAACGGGTCGTACAGCGGGGTGTCGGGAGTGAGCGGGGCGTTGCCGTCGGCCGCGTAGGGATAGGTGCTCGGCAGCTTCGCCGGCATGACCAGGTGCTCGCCGAACCACACGGACTCGAAGCCGGCGGCCTCGACCTGCTGGGCTACATCCGCATACCAGCGGGGTCGCAGGCCCACCAGTGTCAGTCCGAACTTCATCTCTCCGCCTTCGTCTGCCCAGGTCGCCGGGGACTCGCGGCGCTGCCGGGTGGCGGGCCGTCGACGTCCGCCGCCCTTCCGGATCTCTCCGGGCCGGGGGCTGCGGACGCGCGTCTTCTCCGATATCGACGGGTTCTCGGTATCGCCCCGAGGAAAGCAGGGTCCGGGCCCGATGTCGATAGCCATTCGATAACTCCCCGGAAGACCGGGGCGATCGCAACGCGAGAACCCGCCCGGGTGTATGGCTCTCCGGGGTGTGGAGCGCGAACCTCCCGTCGGGGCCGCCGTCCTCACGGTGCAGCACGAGGTCGGCGGCCCGGGGGTGGGGCGGCCGGCGAGACGCACAGGAGATTGGCAGGAGCCCGGGGAACACGGGCCCGGAGGCTGCCGTTAGGGTGGGCAGGAAAGTTGAGCGGACCTCGCGCAAGTCGCGCTGAGGCCCTCGGCTCCCGGGTCAGCACCACCCGACAGACCACGGCACCACACCAGCACACGGAAGAGAGGCCATCCCCATGGCTCGAGCGGTCGGAATCGACCTCGGCACCACCAACTCCGTCGTCACCGTCCTCGAGGGCGGCGAGCCGACGGTCATCGCGAACTCCGAGGGCTCGCGCACCACCCCTTCGGTCGTCGCCTTCGCGAAGAACGGCGAGGTCCTCGTCGGCCAGTCGGCCAAGAACCAGGCGGTCACCAACGTCGACCGCAC
>JAOPUS010000400.1 GCA_025963345.1 Blastococcus sp.
ATCGCGGTCGCCCCGGGCCCCTTGCCGACGACGACGTCGACCCGGAAGTCCTCCATCGCCATGTAGAGCAGTTCCTCGGCCGGCCGGGCGATGCGGTGGATCTCGTCGATGAAGAGGACGTCGCCGGCCGAGAGGTTCGACAGCATCGCGGCGAGGTCGCCCGAGCGCTCGATCGCCGGCCCGCTGGTGATCTTCACGGACGTGCCCAACTCGGAGCCGATGATCAGCGCCAGGCTGGTCTTGCCGAGCCCGGGGGGGCCCGAGAGCAGCACGTGGTCCGGTGGCCGGCCCCGCCGCTTGGCTCCCTCGAGCACGAGCGCCAACTGGCGGGCGACCTTCCGCTGGCCGATGAAGTCGTGCAGGTTGTGCGGCCGCAGCGCCGACTCGACGACGCGCTCCTCGTCCCCGGCGAGCGGGGACACGGCGGCGTCCTGGCCGAGGGCGCCGTCCACCTCCCCGAGCAGCGGCCGGTCGAAGGGGGCGCTCATGCGCGGCCCAGCAACTGCAGCGCCTGCCGCAGCAGGACGGCGACCTCGACGGCGCCCGTCCCGGCGATCTGCTCGTCAGCGACGGGAGCGAGCTGGATGACCGCGCTGTCGGCCTCCTTGGTGCTCCACCCGAGCCCGACCAGTGCGGAGGTGAGCTGGTCGCGCCACGGCGCGACCGGGGTGACCAGCGACGGACCCAGGGGCGCGTCCAGCGAGGTGTCGGAGGTCGTGACGCCCAGCCGGTCCCGGAGCTCCAGGATCAGCCGCTCCGCGCCCTTCTTGCCGACGCCGGGCACCTGCATGAGGGCCTTGACGTCGGCCGTCGAGACCGCCCGGCGGACCTCCCGCGGCGGGTGGATGGCCAGCACCGCCTGCGCGAGCCGGGGGCCCACGCCGTTGGCGGTCTGCAGCAGCTCGAACAGGCTGCGCTCGTCGTCGTCGGCGAAGCCGTAGAGGGTCAGCGAGTCCTCGCGCACGATCAGGCTCGTCGACAGCCGGGCGTTCTGGCCCACCTGCAGCCGCGCGATGGTGCCCGGGGTGCACTGCACGGCCAGGCCGATCCCGCCGACCTCGACGACCGCGCCGTCGGGCGAGACCGCGGCCACCCGGCCGGAGACGGAGGCGATCATCGGGCCGCCACCCCCGTCCAGCGCGGGAGGGTGGTGGTCGGCCGGATCGGGGCGCCGATCCCGCCGACCAGCGCCGCCTTCCGCAACCGGTCCTGGGCCGGGCCGCGCCAGGCGTGACAGACGGCGAGTGCGAGGGCGTCGGCCGCGTCGGCGGGCTTGGGCGCCTCCGTCAGGCCGAGCACACGGGTGACCATCAGGGTGACCTGCTCCTTGTCCGCGCGGCCGTTGCCGGAGATGGCGGCCTTGACCTCGCTGGGGGTGTGCCAGGCGACCGGCCGGTCGGCCTGGGCGGCAGCGAGGGCGGCCACGCCGGCGGCCTGGGCGGTACCCATCGCCGTCCCCTTGTTGTTCTGGGTGAAGACCCGCTCGATCGCCACCACGTCGGGCCGGTGCTCGCGCAGCAGCGCCGTCACCGCGGTGTGCAGCTCGAGCAGGCGCAGCTCGATGTCGAGCTCGGCCATCGTGCGGATCACGCCGACACCGAGAGCCGTGGGTCGCGCCCCGGGGCGGCCCTCGACCACGCCCCATCCGCACCGGGTGAGACCGGGGTCGATACCGAGCACCCGCATGAAGAGCCCCTTAGTCAGCCGAACGCGTGTTCGACCGAGGCTAGCTCCGGTAGTGCCCTGTCGACCTCCGACACGCGGTCAGCCGATGAGCTCGAGGACCTCGTCGGACACGTCGTAGTTCGCGAAGACGGTCTGCACGTCGTCGCAGTCCTCGAGGGCGTCGATCAGCCGGAAGACCTTGCCGGCGCTGTCCTCGTCCAGCTCCACACTGACGCTGGGCACGAACCCGGCCTCGGCGGAGTCGTAGTCGATCCCCGCGTCCTGCAGTGCGGTGCGGACGGCGACCAGGTCGGTCGGCTCGCTGACCACCTCGAACGTGTCGCCCAGGTCGCGGACCTCTTCCGCACCGGCGTCGAGCACCGCCATCAGCACGGCGTCCTCGTCCACGCCGTCGGACTTGGGCACGACGATGACGCCCTTGCGGGAGAAGAGGTAGGAGACCGACCCGGGGTCAGCCATGGACCCGCCGTTGCGGGTCATGGCGGTGCGCACCTCCATGGCCGACCGGTTCTTGTTGTCGGTGAGGCACTCGATGAGGACCGCGACGCCACCGGCGGCGTACCCCTCGTAGGTGATGGCCTGGTAGTCCACCCCGCCGGCCTCGAGGCCGGCGCCGCGCTTGACCGCGCGGTCGATGTTGTCGTTGGGTACCGAGGACTTCTTCGCCTTCTGGACGGCGTCGAAGAGCGTCGGGTTGCCCGAGAGGTCACCGCCGCCCGTGCGCGCGGCCACCTCGATGTTCTTGATCAGCTTGGCGAAGAGCTTGCCGCGCTTGGCGTCGATCCCAGCCTTCTTGTGCTTGGTCGTCGCCCACTTGGAATGGCCGCTCACGAATCCTCCTCGCTGGCGCTCGTCGTCCGCGTTCGCGGCCCCGCTGCCCTGCTCATCGCTGAGCTCGCAAGCTCGCTCACGACACACCCCTCTCGTTCCCGGCGTCCTCGCCGGCCTGCTCGGCCAGGTGGCTGCGGACGATGTCGGCGAACATCGCATGCACCCGGCGGTCCCCGGTGAGTTCGGGGTGGAAGCTCGTCGCCACCAGGTTGCCCTGGCGCACCGCCACGATCTTACCGTCGGCCGGTCCCCCGACGACCCGGCCGAGGACGACGACCCCGTCGCCGGCCTCCTCGATCCACGGCGCGCGGATGAAGACGGCGTGGACGTCCCCGCCGTCGAGCCCTTCGAACGCGATGTCGGACTCGAAGGAGTCGACCTGCCGGCCGAAGGCGTTGCGGCGGACCGTGACGTCCAGCCCGCCGACGGTCTCCTGGTCCGGCGGGGCGTCGAGGATCCGGTCGGCGAGCAGGATCATCCCGGCGCACGAGCCGTAGGCCGGCAGTCCGCCGCGGATCGCGGCGCGCAGCGGCTCGAGCAGTTCGAAACGGGCGGCCAGCTTGACCATGGTCGTCGACTCGCCGCCCGGGATGACCAGCCCGTCGACGGCGGCCAGCTCTTCCGGCCGCCGGACCGTCACCGCGTCGGCGCCCTGCTCCCGCAGGGCGGCCAGGTGCTCACGGACGTCGCCCTGCAGGGCCAGCACCCCGATGACGGGGGCCTTCACCACCCGCGGGTCGCTCACCAACCCCGGGTCGCGAAGCGCTCGCTCTCGGGGAGCGTGGAGACGTTGATGCCCACCATGGGCTCGCCCAGACCGCGAGAGACCTTGGCGATGACGTCGGGGTCGTCGTGGAAGGTCGTCGCCTGGACGATGGCCGCCGCGCGGAGGGCCGGGTCACCCGACTTGAAGATGCCCGAGCCGACGAACACGCCCTCGGCGCCCAGCTGCATCATCATCGCCGCGTCGGCCGGGGTGGCGATGCCGCCGGCGGTGAACAGCACGACCGGCAGCTTGCCCAATTCGGCCACGAGGGCCACGAGCTCGATCGGTGCCCGCAGTTCCTTGGCAGCGACGAACAGCTCGGTCTCGTCGAGCGTGCCCAGCCGCTTGATGCCGGCCCGGATGGAGCGCATGTGGCGGGTGGCCTCGACGACGTTGCCGGTGCCGGCCTCGCCCTTGGAGCGGATCATCGCCGCGCCCTCGGAGATCCGCCGCAGCGCCTCGCCGAGGTCGGTGGCGCCACAGACGAACGGCACGGTGAACGCGCTCTTGGCGATGTGGTGCGCCTCGTCGGCGGGGGTGAGCACCTCGGACTCGTCGATGTAGTCGACGCCCAGGGCCTGCAGGACCTGCGCCTCGACGAAGTGCCCGATCCGCGCCTTGGCCATCACCGGGATCGAGACCGCGCCGATGATGCCCTCGATCATGTCGGGGTCGCTCATGCGCGCGATGCCGCCCTGCGCGCGGATGTCGGCGGGCACGCGCTCCAGGGCCATGACCGCGACGGCTCCGGCGTCCTCGGCGATCTTGGCCTGCTCCGGGGTGACGACGTCCATGATGACGCCGCCCTTGAGCTGCTCGGCCATGCCGCGCTTGACGCGCTCGGTGCCGGTGGACGGGGTGCTGACTGGGGTGGCCACGGAATGCTGCCTCTAAATCGACGGGAACTCAGGAAACCCCATCCTACGGCCGGTCATCGGCCGCGTTGACCGGCGCCGTCGGCGCCGGTGGGAACCCCGTCCAGACGGTCGTCGATGTCGAAGTACCGCGGCAGAGGCCGGGAGCCGTGGAGACGCATCAGCCGGGACAGTCGCCGGTGCCGCAGCGCCGCGGTGTCGCGCACCGCGTCGTTGTAGAACCGCCGGGCCAGCCCGACCCGTGTGCGGGTGCCGGCCAGGTCGGTCCGAAGGGCTGCCGGGATGCCGGGCAGCGCCTCGGGCAGTTCCCGCAGCTCCCGGCCGAGCAGGTTCTCGGCGAGCTCGCGATCGCCGTCCACGGGCATGCGCGCATCCGCCGCGAACGCGGCCAGGTACTCCGCCCGCTCCTCCCCCACGGCGCCGGGGTAGTGGCGGGCCAGCTCCTCGGCCAGGGCCGCCCGCCGCTGCAACTGGGTGTCGAGGGTCGTCCAGGCGCGCGCGACGCGGGCCTCCAGCCGGCTCAGCCGGACGAGGGTCCACACCGTCCACGCGAGCAGCAGGAGGACCAGTCCGCCGGCCAGCAGCAACCAGACCTCGGGCGTCACGGGGTGTCAGGCTAGTGCTGTGCCCGTCGACGGCGGCCGGAACCCGCCTGCATCCTCGCCGGAGGGACGGCGGGGAACGCCTCGTCGTCCTCCACTGCGGTGACCTCGCCGCCGCCGGGCGGCAGGACGGTCTCGTAGACCGCGAGGATCCGCCGGGCCAGGACCTCCCAGTCGTACTCCGCCGCCGCGCGGGCGCCGCCGGCCGAGAGCTCGGCCAGCCGCGCGGGGTCGGCCAGCAAGCCGCACAGGGCGTCGGCCAGGGCCCTCGGGTCCCCGCGGCGGACCACGACCCCGGCGGCGCCGTCCTCCAGCACACGGACGAACGCGTCGAGGTCACTGGCAACGATCGGCGCCCCCGCCGCGAGCGCCTCGATGAGGACGACGCCGAAGGACTCGCCGAGCAGGTTGGGCGCGCAGTAGACGTCGACCGAGCGGAGGAAGGCTGCCTTGTCCTCTTCCGTCAGCTCGCCGAGGAGACCGACGTGGGCACGGAGGTCGTCACCGATGAGCTTGCCGACCTCGTCGGAGTCGCCCCGGCCGGCGATGAGCAGTTGGGCACCGGGGTGCTGACGGACGACGGTCCGCATCGCCTCGAGAAGCACCGGCAGGCCCTTGCGCGGCTCGTCGTAGCGGCCGAGGAAGCCGATCGTCGGCCCGTCGACCCCGCGGGTCCGGCCGGGCAGCGTGGGGCCGGTCGCGAACGAGGCGACGTGCACGCCGTTCGGGATGATCACCGCGTCGCCGTCGAGATGCTCGACCTGCACCCGCCGGGCGAAGTCCGACACCGCGATCCGGCCGGCGATCCTCTCCAGCCACGGCCGCGCCCAGGGGCCGATGGCCGCGAGCCACTTCGACCGGGTCGTAGCCGCGTGGAAGGTCGCGACGACCGGGCCCGTGGCGATCATGCACACGAGGAGGGACACCGACGGCGATGCCGGCTCGTGCACGTGGACGACGTCGAAGTGCCCTTCGCGCAGCCAGCGGCGCACCCGGGAGGCGGAGACCGGCCCGAACTGGACGCTGGCCATCGAGCCGTTGTACGGGATCGGCACGGTGCGCCCGGCGAAGGTGATCCACTCGTCGGTGAGTGATTCCTCGCGCTCGGCCGGGGTGAGGATCTCGACGTGATGACCCATCCCGCGCAGCGTCTGGGCCAGGTCACGGACGTGGTACTGGACCCCGCCGGGAACGTCCCACTGGTAGGGGCAGACCAGGCCGATGCGCATCAGGGGCGCTCGGGGGTCGCCTGGGGATGGCGGGCGGGCGGATCAGCAGCGACGTCGGGCCAGATCCGGCCGAGCATGTGCCAGTCCTCCGGCTGCCGCCCGATCGATTCGGCGAAGGCGTCAGCGACCGACTGCATCGCGCCGCTCACCCGGTCCTTCAGCCGTCCGGGGCCGTCGACGGGGATCTCGGGGGAGAAGACCAGCCGCCAGCCGCGGTCGGTGAACTGGCAGACGGTCGGGATGAGCGCCGAGCCGGTCTGGGCCGCCAGCAGCGCCGCGCCGCCGGGCATCGTCGCCGTCCGGCCGAAGAAGGAGACCGGCACCCCGCCGCTGCCGAGGTTCCGGTCGACGAGCAGGCAGGTGACTCCGCCCTCGCTCAGCCAGTCGCGCAGCACCTCGGTGCTCGGCCGCGGGCCTCCGGTGAGCGGGACGACCCGCATCCCGAGGGACTCCCGGTAGTCGAGGAAGCGGCGGTAGAGGGATTCCGGCTTGAGCCGCTCCGCGACGGTCATGAACGGACCGCCGAGGAAGTCGACGAACCAGACGCCGGCGGCGTCCCAGTTCCCGCTGTGCGGCAGCGCCATCACCATGCCGCGGCCGCTGTCGCGCGCCTTCTGCAGGTGCTCCAGGCCGACGACCTCGGTGCCGGCGACGATCCGCCCGGTGCTCAGGGTCGGCAGCCGGAAGGCCTCCTGCCAGTAGCGCGCGTAGGAACGCAGGGCGCGGGTGGTGAGCCCGCTCAGTTCCGGCTCGGACAGCCGCCCGCCGGTGACCACCCGCAAGTTGGCCCGCAACTGCCGGCTGCCCGTGCCGTCGCGCCCGGCCGCCCAGCGGCCGGCCCGGTCGAACGCACCCCGCGCCGCGGGCTCCGGCAGCATGCGGACGGCGTGCCACCCCGCGGCGAAACCGGCGTCGGTGATCCCGGCGATGAGCCGGGCGCGCCATGTTTCTGTCACAGCGGTCTCTGTCACGACGATCTCGGTCACGGCCCGGCCGGTGGCCCCGGCAGCGCGGCACCGGCAGCGGACCGGCGGACGGCGACGACGCGCTGCACCACCGTGACCGCGCTGCCCACGAGCAGGACCCACAGCGCGACGTGCAACGCGTACGGGACGCCCAGCCCGCTGAGCCCGGTGCCGACGAGCGCCAGGATCAGCCGCTCGGTGCGCTCGACGATCCCGACGTCGCAGGAGAGGCCCACGCCCTCGGCCCGGGCCTTGATGTAGGAGGTGAGGATCCCCAGTACCAGGCAGATGAGCGCGAGCAGGACCAGGAGCCGGTTGTCGCCGGCGCCGGAGAACCACCAGACCAGCGAGGCGAAGATCGCCGCATCGGCGGCGCGGTCGCCGGTCGAGTCGAGGACCGCACCGAACACCGAGCCGCCCCCGCGGGCGCGGGCGAGGGCGCCGTCGAGGAGGTCGAGCAGCACACAGAAGGTGACGGCGACGGTGCCCCAGAACAGGTGCCCGGTGCCGAGGAGTGCCACCGCGCCGACGACGGCGCCGACCGTGCCGGTCATCGTGACCATGTCGGGGGTGACCCCGGCCCGGGCCAGCCCGCCGACGACCGGGGCGATGACCTTGGCGACGACCGGGCGGGCAGAGACGCCGAGCACTCAGGCCTCCCCGGCCGGGACGGCGGCAGCCGTCGCCCAGGCATCCGCGAGGAGCGCCCGCGTCTCGCGGAGGACCTGCGGGAGCACCCGGGTGAGCCCGATGACCGGCATGAAGTTGGTGTCCCCGCCCCAGCGCGGCACGGCGTGCTGGTGCAGGTGATCGGCGATGCCCGCACCGGCGACCGAGCCCTGGTTCATCCCGATGTTGAAGCCGTGCGCGCCGCTGACCGAGCGCACGACCCGCATCGCCGTCTGGGTGAAGGCGCCGAGCTCGGCGACCTCGTCGGCGGTGAGGTCGGTGTAGTCGGGCACGTGGCGGTACGGGACGAGCATGAGGTGGCCGGCGTTGTACGGGTACAGGTTGAGGACGGCGAAGACGGTCGTCCCGCGGGCGACGATCAACCCGTCCTCGTCGCTCATGGTCGGGATGACGCAGAACGGGAAGTCGTGCGTGCCGGTCGGATTGCCCTCGCCGCGGATGTAGGCCATCCGGTACGGCGTCCACAGGTGCTCGAAGACCGTGGCCGGCCCGCCGTCGTCCGACGGGACGGCGACGCGGTACGCCGGCGCCTCGTGACCCGCCCCACCCTCCTCTGTCATCCGGCCGCCACCGTCTCGGTGGTCGCGCTCCCCTGCTCACCCTCGGTGGAGGGGTCGACGTTGTGTCGGGCGGCGATCCAGTCGGCGATCTGGGCCACGGCCTCGGCCACGGGGACGCCGTTGCGCTGCGACCCGTCGCGGTACCGGAAGGAGACCGCGCCGGCCTCGGCGTCGGTGGCGCCGGCGAGGAGTACGAACGGGATCTTCTGCTTGCTCGCGGTCCGGATCTTCTTCTGCATGCGGTCGTCGGAGTCGTCGATCTCGACCCGGACGCCCTTCTGCTTCAGCAGCAGCGCGACATCGGCCAGGTAGGGCACCTGCTCGTCGGTGATCGGTATGCCGACGACCTGGACCGGTGCCAGCCAGGCCGGGAAAGCGCCGGCGTAGTGCTCGGTGAGGACGCCGAAGAACCGCTCGATGGAGCCGAACTTGGCCGAGTGGATCATCACCGGCTGCTCGCGGCCGCCGTCGGCGGAGGTGTACTCCAGGCCGAAGCGGGCCGGCTGGTTGAAGTCGTACTGGATGGTCGACATCTGCCAGGTACGGCCGATCGCGTCGCGGGCCTGGACGGAGATCTTCGGGCCGTAGAACGCGGCGCCGCCCGGGTC
>JAOPUS010000432.1 GCA_025963345.1 Blastococcus sp.
ACCGGCTCAGGGAGGACATCGCGAGGTCGGTGCTGGGCCGGCGGTCGGGATCGGCAGCGGTGAAAGCCGCCAGCCGGTCGGCCACCTCGTCTGCGTCGTCGCTGGACGGGTCCAGGACCGACGCCAGCGTGGCACCGACGCTGTAGACGTCCAGCGCCGCGGTCACCCGCCCTCCGGGAGCGCCCGCGAGCTCGGGGGCGATGAACCCGTCGGTGCCGAACTCCTCGCCGGGGTGCAGCTCGGAACCCAGCGGCCGGGATGCACCCAGGTCGACCAGCCGGGGCCGGCGATCGACGAGCAGGACGTTGTCCGGGCTGATGTCGAGGTGGGCGTTCCCCGTGGCGTGCAGGGCCCTCAGCGCACCGAGGACCAGGACGCCCAGTCGGGCGGTGTCGACCGCCGGCAACGGCCCGTCGTCCTCGACGCACTCGTCCAGGGCCGGCCCGTCGAGGTACTCCACCGCGATGTACGGCGGGCAGTTCTGTCGGCCGTCTCCGAGCAGCCGGGGGACGGCGGGATGCGCCACGTTCCTCAGCGCCCGCAACTCACGGTCGAGGGCCTCGGTCCACTGCCGCGACCAGCCCGGGCGCACGATCTTGACCACCGCCGGCGCCCAGAGACTCACCGACCAGCACAGCCAGGTCTCCCGGTGGTGGCCGACCGCGATCCGGTCCCACGCGAGGAGCCCGGGAACCAACGGCGCCCCGAGCTCGGGGTCCCAGCCCGGGTTGCCGTCGCCGATGTCGCTCTCCATCCGCACCGCGTCCGGTTCCACGTCGCCTCCTTGCCGGCGCCGGTCTGGTCAGGGCAGTGGTCGACAGGCGTCGTCCCGCCGGGCCGAACGGCCCAGCGGGACGACGGGAGTGTCACCACCCCCTCGACCGGTTGCGCTCGCGGCTGCGGCTCCTCCGGCTGTTGCGGCGGTTGTCGTCGCGGTTGTGGTCGTCCCAACGAGGTGCGGCCACCTCACCGATGACACGGTTGGCGTACATGCTTGTCACCTCCTCCCAGGTTCTAGGACGCCGGTCCCGACCCGATCTCGGTCAGCTCCGGCGTCGGTGGATGAGTTCGTGGGGCCGACGTCGCCCGGAACAGGCGAGCCGGGGTCTGCGTGCTGACGGCCCTCGGGGCAACGCCCCGGGTGGCTCTGGGGAACGGCGTCCCGCCACTGGGGCGAGACGTGCACCGTGCGGTCGGCGATCGCCGCGAGCACGGGGTCGTGGGTGACCAGGAGAACCGTGCGGTCCCGAGTCGCGGACCGGATGGCCCCGACCACCTGGCGGGCTGCTTCCGCGTCCAGGCTCGTGGTCGGCTCGTCCAACAGCACCACGGGAGCCGAGGAGACGACGGCCCGGGCCAGCGCGACACGGCGGCGCTGCCCTCCGGACAGCAGCACGCCGCTTTCCCCCAGCGGCGTGTCGTACCCCTCCGGCAGCGACAGCGCGAACTCGTCGACCCAGGCGGCGCGTCCGGCGGCGAGAACCTGCGCGCGCGTGGCGGTGGTCGAACCGAACGCGATGTTCTCGGAGATCGTGGCGTCGAGCAGCCAGGGGTCCTGTGGCACGAACGCCAGCCGCCGCCTGAGCTCCACAACGGGTAGCGCCCGGACGTCGACCCCGTCGATCAGCACACGGCCCGCGTCGACGTCGTAGAGGCGCAGCAGGAGGTGCAGCACGGTGCTCTTGCCCGCCCCGCTCGGCCCGAAGAGACAGACCGTCTCACCGGCGGCGACGGAGAGGTCGAAACCGGAGAGCACCGGCCGGTCCGGGCTGTAGGAGAACCGGACGGACTCCAGCCGGAGCCCGTGGCGCACCGGAGGCACCGGCTGGGGGCTGGCTGGATCGGCGACCGCCTCCGTGCAGTCGAGGACCTCACCCAGCCGCAGTGCGCTGGCCGCCGCCTTCGCCCGTGTACTGATCAGCCGGACCAGGCTGCGCACCGGCGACTGGAGGTCGCCCAGGTACATCAGCACCACGAGGAGCCCCCCGAGGGTGATCTGCCCTTGCTGCACCTGCAGGCCCCCCACGACGAGGACGGTGCCGGCGCCGAGCGCGAGGACGACGTCGGGCACCGGCGACCACCACGCCTGTGTCCTGAGCGCGCGGACCTCGGCGGCGACGACCCGGGCATTCGGCCGGGCGAACATCGCGGCAGCACGGTCCAGCCGACCGAACGCCTGGACCGCCCGCACATTGCGCAGCAGGTCGGTCGCGGTGCCCGCGAGCCGGCCGTTCGCCTCCCGGGCTGCGAGCTCGGCCGCACGGACCCGCCGCCGCTGCCGCGCCGTCAGCCAGGCGAGGAAGGGCAGCACCACGAGCCCCAGCCCCGCCAGCGCGGGGTCGACGACCAGGAGCAGTGTCAGCGCACCCGCCAACAGCAGCGCGCTGGGCAGCAGCGTGGCGCAGATGGCGACGAGGGCATCCAGGACCCGCCCCACGTCCGTACTGAGCCGGGAGAGCACCTCGCCCGTGCGGACCCGGTCGTGCCAGCGGAGCGAGAGACCGAGCACGTGGTCGAACACCGCGGCGCGCATCTCGCCCCCCATCCGCTCCGCGGCCGACTGTGCGAGCGACTGGGAGCAGGCGTCGAGCAGGCCGCCCACTGCGCTGAGCACCACGGTGGCGACACCCGCAGACACCAGCAGGCCCGTGCTGCCCAGACCTGCGAGAACCTGGAGCGGACCGCTCAACGGTCGCCCGCCCAACGCGTAGTCCACCGCCAGCGCCAGCGGCCACGGCTCGAGGAGGCGGCAGCCGATCTCGACCGTCGCCGCGCCCGCGGACAACGCAAGCCGCCC
>JAOPUS010000033.1 GCA_025963345.1 Blastococcus sp.
GTGGTGCGGGCGGACGGCACGGTCGCCGAGCCGGTCCGGGTCCGCCAATTGGAACTGCTGGCCGCGGAGGGGGTCCCGCTGCGCCACGGCCGGGTGGACCTGTCCGCCGTCGGCTGGCCGGACTGAAGAACGCCGTGCCGGACCCTCGACGCCGGCCATCCGGTCCGGGACGCGACCCGGTCGCTCGATGACATCGAGACTGGGTGGAGGGCCGGCCGTCGTGACGATGCGCCGACTCCAGGCCGACCGTGACACCCCGGCTCCGGCCCGAGCTCCACGACCGACGGGCGGGGCCGCAGCGGCTCCATCAGTCGCAGCCGCACCGCGCTGCGAGACGGGTGGTCACCGATGGGACGTGGATACGACCGGTGTTCGAGTGGCCACTCTACGTAAGAGCGGGGGGCGTCCGTCAACCCGTTCGGTGTGTCCTTCGCCGCTTGACGGTGACGGGGTGTGCATGTCTAGTCTCGGTTTCGTAACTGTTTGCCCATCCCGTTCTGGAGCCCTTCCCGATGCACCACCGTCCCCCCGGGCCGCTGTCCGTTGCCCTCCGCGCCGCCCTGGACAGGGCCGCGCGCCTACTGCGCGGCACCACGCGCCTGCACGTCCTGGCTGTCGCCGTTCTGGCTGTCGCCGGGCTCGCGGTGGTGGTCCCCGACCGGGTGAGCCCCGACCGTGGCAGTGCCCTGGCCCTGGACGCCGCGTTCGTTGCGGCCGGCACGTCGAAGGAGGCGTCACCGAACGCAGGGCCCCAGAAGGCGGCACCTCAGAACGCGAGCCCCCAGCAGGCGGCGCCCGCGAACGCGGCGCCCCGAGACGCGGGCCCCCAGAACGCGGGTGGCGGCCAGAACCACCGGGGCGACCACCGCCGGGAACAGCCGCAGCCGCCCGACCCGGCGAACCCGAACTGCACCCTGACGGTCCCGGCGCAGCCCGTGAGTGAGATGGGCCTGGCCACGCCGTACCAGCTCGTCGCGACCGACCGCAGGGCCGGTGCCTGCCACGAGACGAACGCCGATCAGAGCGCGTTCGTCGAGGCGGCGATCATCGACCCGCAGACCGGTGACGTGTCGATCTACCATCCCGTGGTCGTCGACCGGGGAACCGCTCCGGCGGCCGCGCCTGTTCCGGTCCGCCTTCCCCCGGGCGCCGTCGTCGGTGTCTGGTTCGGATTCAACGGCGACACCCTGACCCTCGATGGTCCCGGTGCGCGGTCCTGCGTCAACGGGCTGCCGGTTTCGCCGTTCGGCCAGTTCGCCTACTGCAACGCACCCGCGTTCTTCAGCGCCGCGAACACCGCGATCTCGACGGGAAAGCTGAAGCTGCCCCCGCTGGGCACGGGCCGCGACGGGATGCCGTGCCCCACCACCCGTGATTTCTCCGTGGTCGACCAGGACCAGTCGGACAACCTGGCCACCACGTACCGGATCGTCGACGGAAGGGTCGCCCAGAACACCGCGGCCACCCGCGCCGGCGAGGCGCTGACCAACGGCTCCGACGAGGGGTTGCTGGCCAGGGCGATCGACCCGGCACTCGGGTGCACGCCGTTCCAGGCCCCCGACCTCACCGACGGCGGGGTGCCGACCCCGGCGCTGGCGCTCAACGAGCTGTCGGCCGCCGCCTTCCAGGGCGCCCCCATGGCCCTGACCCCGACCAGCGACCCGATGACGCTGGTCGACGGCGCCGTCAGCACGGAGAAGACCAACCTCTACCGGGCCGGCGTCGACCAGCCGGCACTGCCGGCCGGTCAGGACCCGGCGGCCTACTGCGCGAACATGCTCACGATCGCGCACGCACGGCTGGCCCGCGACGCCGCACTGCTGCGGCGTGCTGCGGCACCGGCCCCGGGCTCGGCGAACCTGCTCGACTTCCTCAACGCCCGGCTCCAGGGGAGCGCCGGCAACCTCCAGTGCGAGCGGACCGGTCGCTGACCGGCGGGTAGCGCGAGCCGGCGACCCCGGAGGTGGTGACCGCCTTCGGGGTCGCCGGCCCTCCCGTCACCGTCGCCTTGGCGCTCAGGCGGTCCTGGACGCACGCCACATGGTGTGCTCGCGGGAGATGGCCACCTCGGCCGAGTCGACGAACTCCGCCCAGGTGGTCTCGCCGGTCGCGTGGGCGGCCAGGGCGCGGATCGAGGCGAGCTCCTCGTTCGCGATCGCATAGGCCGAGGCGAGCGTCGCGTACTGCTTGGCCTGGACCCAGGCGGCCGCGGCCGCCCCGACCGTGGCGACGAGGGCGAGGACGACGCCGCCCACGGAGCCGGAAGGCAACAGCCCGAACGCCTTGACCGCGCCCACGACCACGCCCACGAACTCCAGTGCCAGCACCACGAGTCCCCAACGCTGGGACTGCCGCCGGTTGAACTCGCTCTTCGCGGCGTACCAGCGCTGCTGGTCCTCGATCCGGTCCCGCTCGTAGGCGCTGCGGCGGTGGGCGAGCGGCGCCGTGCGGAGCCGGCGCATCCACGGCGTGATCTCCTCGTGCCCGCTCCCGGAAGGCTGCACGGTCTGCAGGTCGCGGATGCTGCCGAGGACGTCACGCAACCGCTCCACGAAGAGCCGATCGGCCTCGGCGTCGTCCATGTCGGAGGGGAACAACCGGCTCCCGGCGGCGTAGCGCCAGCAGAGCGTCTTGATGGACTCGGCCGCCGCGCGTGCGTCCTGCCAGGTCCGCGTAGGCCGGATGCTCATCCGATAGGCCCGCAGGGCGAGAGTGAGCCCGAAGAGGATCACCGCGAGCAGGCCGCCCAGGTCGATGTCGCGGTCCCCGACCGGTGCGCTGACCAGGCCGGACGCCGCCGCAAGGATGAGCAGGCCCAGCTCCAGCCGGGTCAGGAGCAGATGGGTCCGCTGCCCCCAGGCCGCCGTCCGGTCGGCGATCACGAAGGCGCTCGCGTACGTGGGTCCGTCAGGACTGCCCACGCAGCCGATCGTATGGGTGGCCGGGTGCTCGGACGCTGTTCGCGGCGCGGCGGCAGACTGTCCACGGACGCCCGTCTGTCGGCATCATGGGACCGGACCTGCGTACCGCTGGCAGGGGGGATGGGTCCGCTCATGGCGACCTCGGTCTTTCTCAGCTACTCGCGCAAGGACGAGGCCGCGGCCCGCCAGCTCGAGTCCGATCTCGAGCGCGGCCGCGTGGCGGTGTGGCGTGACGCGGAGCTGCGTGGCGGCGACCTGTGGTGGCAGAAGATCCTCGAGCAGATCCGCGCCTGCGACGTGTTCGTCCTGGCCCTGTCCAACAACGGCCTCACCTCGAAACCCTGCCGCGCTGAGCTGGCCTACGCCCGCGACCTGGACCTGCCCGTCCTGCCGGTGCAGATCGGCCCGGTGGACAGCCTGCGCACCGCCGCCGTCGGCGAGCTGCAGGTCATCGAGTACCGGCAGCAGAGCGGCGCGAGCGGCATCGCCCTGTTCGCTGAGCTGGAGGAGGCGGGCAGGAGACGCCACCCGCTGCCGGATCCGTTGCCTCCGGCGCCCTCGGTGCCGTTCGCCTACCTGTTGCGGCTGGGCTCGGAGATCGAGAAGGAGCAGCTGACGCCCACCGAGCAGGGTGACCTCGTCGGCCAGCTGCGGAACTGCCTCGAGACCGAGGACGACGAGGGCGTGAAGGACGACGCCCGCGAACTGCTGCGGGCGCTGCGCCGCCGGCCGGACGTGACCTTCAGGCACGCCGGGGAGATCGACCAGCTGCTCTCCGGATCCACCGCTCACCGGTCGGCCGAGCAGGCGACGCCGACGGGGTCGGGGACGTCCGGGGCCCGACAATCCACGGCACCCGGCGCGGGGGCGGGTGTCACGGCGGCCTCGGCGTCGGCGTCGGCGTCGGCACCGACGGGCTACGGGGCCCGCGGTGGCTACGGGCCACCGCCGTTCGCCCATGGGCCACCGCCACCCGGTGGGCCGGGGTATCCGCCGGCCGCAGGAGCGGGCCTCTACGGCGCGCCCGGCCCGCCCACCACGACGAAGGGCAGTCGCCTACCGCTGCTCCTGGTGGCCGCCTTGGTCGTGGTCGCGGCGCTGATCGTCGGCGGCGTCCTGGCGTTCGGCGGCGATCCCGGGCCCGGGCCGACACCCACCACGAACGCGGAGCCGACGACGGACGCGCTGCCGACGACCCCGGCGGAGCCTCAACCGACGACGGGGACGACGGCCGGAGAGCAACTTCTGGCGATCCTGCCCGCTGACGTCGACCCGGGCTCGTGCTCCGCGCAGGCGCTCGACGGCGACGGGGACCTGGCCGCGCTGGGCTGCGGGCCTGCCCTCACGCAACCGGGTCCCCTCACGACGCAGTTCAACCTCTACCCCGCGGGTGGCGTCGACGGGGTCTTCCTCGGCGATGTCACCGATTTCGCCTTGGCCGAGTTCGGGCCGGGACAGCAGTGCCCCGACTACCTCGGCTACGGGGGCTACAACGAAAACGGCCTCGTCCGCGGCCGGGTCGCGTGCGGGGTCGGCCAGGACAACGCCTCCTACCTGCTCTGGACCGAGGACGAGTTCGCCGCCGAGGCGCTGGTGACGATCCCGAACGGTGGCGGCCAGGGCATCTACACGCTGTGGAACTGGTTCGTCGATCCGGGCCACAGCGCGTTCGGGCCGTGACCGGACCGTCGCCGCGTCCGCCCCGGATCTGTCGGACGCCCGTGCTTCCATCGAGGGGTGGCACAGCGGGGAGGTGAGCAGGCGCCGGTCTACCGGCTGGTGCATCACGAGGCGGAGCGCACCGTCGTCCCGCGGCTCGACCCGACCCAGCAGGCAGTCGTCGACCACCCGGGCGGGCCGCTGCTCGTGCTCGCCGGCCCGGGCACCGGGAAGACGACGACGATCGTCGAGGCGGTCGCCGCGCGGATCGACGCGGGCGTCGATCCCGAACAGATCCTCGTCCTGACCTTCAGCCGCAAGGCCGCCGCCGAGCTGCGCACCCGGATCACCGGCCGCGTGGCGAAGACGATCCGCGAGCCGCTGGCCCGCACGTTCCACTCCTATGCCTATGGCGTGCTCCGGCGGGCCGCGCTGCTCCGCGGTGACGCTCCGCCGCGGCTGCTGACCTCCGCGGAGCAGGACGCCGTGGTCGCGGAACTCCTGCGCGGTGACGCGGAGGAGGAGGGCGCGGTGCGCTGGCCGGCCGGGCTGGCGCCGGCGCTGGGGACGGCGGGCTTCCGCACCGAACTGCGCGAACTGTTGCTGCGGGCGACCGAACGCGGCGTCGGCTCGGCGCAGCTGGCCGCGTGGGGCCGGGAGTCCGGCCGCGAGCACTGGGTGCACGCCGCTGCCTTCCAGGAGCAGTACGAGGCGGTCACCGCCTTCTCCACCGCGGGCCGCGGTGACGCCTCCGGATACGACCCGGCCGAGCTGGTCCGCCAGGCGATCGCCGAGCTCGACAGCGACTCGGAACTGCTGCGCCAGGAGCGAGAACGCGCTCGCTGGCTGTTCGTCGACGAGTACCAGGACACCGACCCCGCCCAGGTCGAGCTGCTCGAGTTGCTGGCCGGGGGTGGCGGCAACCTGGTCGCCGTCGGTGACCCCGACCAGGCGATCTACGCCTTCCGCGGCGCCGAGCCCCGGGGCATCGTCGAGTTTCCCGAACGCTTCCGGCACTCCGACAACCGTCCGGCCGGCCGGGTCTCGCTGGGGGTGTGCCGGAGGTCGGGCGCGGAACTGCTGGCGATCAGCCGGAAGGTCGCCGAGGGCCTACCGGGCCCCTGGGAGCACCGCCGCCTGTCCCCGGTCGAGGGCACCGATCCGGGCGCTGCCGAGGTGCACGTCTTCGGCTCCGCTGCGGTGGAGGCCGCCTACCTCGCCGACGTGCTGCGCCGCGCCCACCTGCTCGACCGCCTGCCGTGGTCGCAGATGGCCGTCGTCGTCCGCACGGCCGGCGCACTGGGCCCACTGCGCCGCGCCCTGGCGTCGGCCGGAGTTCCGGTGGCTGTCTCCGCCGACGACCTGCCGCTTGCGGGCCAGCCGGCCGTCGCGCCGCTGCTCAGCGCGCTCACGGCCCTGCTCCCGACGTCCGCCTCGGGGCCCGAAGCGGACGGTGCGGCAGTCGGGCTGGACGAGCCCGCGGCGGAGGCGCTGCTCGCCTCGCCGCTGGGCGGGGCGACTGTCCTCGACCTGCGCCGGCTGCGCCGGGCGGTCCGGATCTCCTTCGCCA
>JAOPUS010000036.1 GCA_025963345.1 Blastococcus sp.
CTACATGGCCCTCCCCCTCGACCCGACCCTCGCGCTGGGCACGATGAAGACGCTGGCGCGCATGCAGGGCACGAAGGTCGATCCGCTCACCGAGGAGCAACCCGGCCGGATCCTGCACGAGACCCGCCTCGGCGCCGACTTCCCCTTGTCCCACGGGGGCGGCAACGTCTACTACGGCACAGTCGACGCCACGCCGCTGTTCGTGGTGCTGCTCGGTGAGCTGCGGCGGTGGAGCATCGCCTCGGAGCAGGTGGACGCACTGCTCCCCAATGTCGACCGTGCCCTCGACTGGATCGAGCAGTACTGCGACCGGGTCGGCGACGGGTTCGTCGAGTACCAGCGCAGCACCGTGGCGGGACTGGTCAACCAGGGCTGGAAGGACTCCTGGGACGGCATCAACTTCTCGGACGGCACCCTGGCCGAGACCCCGATCGCGCTCTGCGAGGTCCAGGGCTACGTCTACTCGGCCTACGTCGCACGCTCCCATTTCGCCCACCTCGCAGGGGACGACGCGGCGACCCGGCACTGGGCGGACAAGGCCGACGCGATCAAGGCGGCGTTCAACGAGCAGTTCTGGCTGCCCGACCGCGGGTGGTTCGCCGTCGCACTGGACGGTCACAAGCTGCCGGTCGACGCGCTGACCTCCAACATCGGGCACTGCCTGTGGACCGTGATCATCGACGACGACAAGGCCGCGCGGGTCGCCGAGCACCTGATGTCGCCCGAGATGTTCACCGGCTGGGGCGTGCGGACACTGGCCTCGTCGATGGGCCGTTACAACCCGATGAGCTATCACAACGGGGCGGTCTGGCCGCACGACAGCGTGCTCGTCGCCACCGGGCTCATGCGCTACGGCTTCGTCGAGGGAGCGCAGCGGATCGGCACTGGGCTGCTGGACGCGGCCAGTCAGTTCGGCGGGCGCCTGCCCGAGCTCTTCTGTGGCTTCGACCGGTCGGAGTATCCGTCGCCCGTGCCGTACCCGACCTCGTGCTCGCCCCAGGCGTGGGCGGCGGCCACGCCGATCCAGGTGATGCGCATGCTGCTGCGGCTGGAGCCGCGGGTGCCTCGCGACGAGGTCTGGTTCGACCCCGCCTGGCCCGCGCGGTACGGCCGGCTGCGGATCGACGGCCTGCCACTGGGTGGCCGACGGGTCGCTCTCGTCGTCGACGGGGACCGGGCCGGACTCGAAGGCCTCCCGGAGGGCGTCGCGGCGATCCGCCGTCCCCGCCCGCCCCTCGAGCCTGCCCGGCCAGGACGCGGCTGAGGCTGATGGCAGCCGCGGACGACCGCGATCACGAGCGACGGGAGACCGATGCGGCGGAAGCGGACCGTCGGTACGGCGAGCTCCTGCAGGAGTTGCGCGTCGCACAGACCGGCGTGCAGTTCCTGTTCGCGTTCCTGCTGACGGTGGCATGTCACCCAGCGTTTCGCGCAGGCCACCGACTTCCAGCTGTGGCTCTATGTCGGCACGCTCGTGATTGCGTCGGTCGCGGCCGCTCTGCTCATCGGCCCGGTGCCGAGTCACCGCATCCTCTACCGCCGCGGTCTCAAGCCCGCGGCTGGTGGCCGAATCCGACCAGATGGTGCGCGCCGGCCTGGTCGTGCTGGCGATCGCGATCAACGGCGCGATCATGCTCGTGCTCGACGTGGTCCTCGGGGGCTGGTTGCCGTTGCTGCTCACCGGCGTGACGACGCTGTGCTTCGTGCTCGTGTGGTACGTCGTGCCATGGACAGCCCGCGAGCGGCCGCAGCCTCCCGAGGCCCCGCACGGAGGGCTCCGCCGTGACTCGCTCAGGCCTGGCGCTGCAGCACGAAGTCGTAGTGGGCCTCCGACCACGGCCCGGCGGACTTCCCGCCGTCCGGGGTGGTCCCTGGCTCGCGCGGCTCGAACGCCACGACGAGTTCCTGCTTCGTCCCGAAGACCACGTCGCTGTCGAGGTAGTCGGCACCCTCCTGGAACAGGTGGGTGATCAGCGGCGCGTAGCCCCGCACGTTGATGAGGAAGTGGACGTGCGCGGGCCGGAAGTGGCTGATCTCCGTCTGCGAGATGAGGTCACCGACCGGGCCGTCCATCGGGATGCTGTAGCCGAGGGGCGCGACGGTGCGGACGCAGTAGCTACCGTCCTCCCGCGTCGTGTACTTCGCCCTGAGCCGTGCCTCGTCGATGTCGGGAATCTGCGACTCGTAGGCCCCGTCGGTATCGGCCTGCCAGACGTCGAGCACCGCGCCCGCGACCGGGTTGCCCTCGAGGTCGCGAACGGTGCCCTGGAGGTAGAGCGGGGTACCGGGCAGACCCTCGGACATGTCGGCGCCGAAGTCGAGCTCCGGGGAGCCCTCGATGTGGAAGGGACCGAGCACCGTCGCCGGCGTCGCGGCCGGATCGAGCCGGTGGTTCATCTGGACCACCAGCATGGACAAGCCGAGGACGTCGGAGGTGAGGATGAACTCCTCCCGCTTCTCGTTGCTGATCTGCCCGGTCCTCGTCAGCCACTGGATGGCGGCCATCCACTCGGCCTCGGTCAGCCGCACCTCGCGCGCGAAGTCGTGCAGGTGACGTACCAGTGCGGTGAGCACCTCGGCCGTCCTCGGGTCCCGGGCGGTGGCCCAGCGCTGGACGGCGAGGTCGGTGATGTTGTCCTCGGTGACGAGTTGCATGGAAGTCCTCCCAGAGTCCGCGCAGTGCGTCTGCCGCTCGCGCATCCTGCCTCCCGCGGGGTCCGCGAGAAATCCCTTTCCGACCGTCAGGGCGTGAGCACCAGCCGGACGCCGACGTCCCCGGAGCCCTGCCGTCGCCAGGCGTCGGCGACCTCCGCCAAGGGGACCACTTCGTGCGCCACGGCCAGGCGGCCCGCCGCGGCGTGCTCGGCCACGGCGGTCACGGCGGCGCGCCGCTGCTCACCGGTCAGAGCGTTGTTGGTGTAACCGAGGACCTCGGCGGAGCGGCTGCGCAGGACGGCGGAGGAGAACTCGGCGACGTCACCGGACGCGCCCCCCAGGTTCACCAACCGGCCGCCCTCCGCCAGCACCCGCGAGGCGGCGGTCGCCGCCGTCCCGAACACCGGGTCGATCACGACGTCGACAGCGCCGCCGCTCGCGTCGGCGAAGCGCGCCGCCAGCGAGTCGACGTCGCCGGACAGCGGCACCACCTCGTCCGCGCCCGCCCGCCGCGCACGACCCTGCGCCTCCTCCGAGCGGCAGACGGCGACGACCCGGCCGGCGCCCAGCAGCTTCGCGGCCCCGACCGCCGCCTGCCCGACCGCTCCCCCGGCGCCGAGCACGAGCACCCGCTCGCCCGGCTGCAGGCGCCCGCGCCAGGTCAGCGCCATCCAGGCGGCGATGCCGGAGAGCCCGAGGGCCGCGAGCGCCCCATCGGGGACATCGGGCCCGATCGGGACGACGTCCGCATCCGGGACCGCGCAGCGCTCGGCGAGGCTGCCGTCGCCGGGGGCCATCCCGGCGGAGCTGGCGAACCAGACCCGCGTCCCCGGGGACAGGACGTCGGACCGCTCGACGACACCGACCCCCTGCACGCCCGGGACGTAGGGGGTGGCCGGGCGCCCGAAGTAGGAGCTGCCCGAGGCGCAGAGCAGATCGAGCGGGACGATCGGGGCCGCGGTCACCGCCACGACGGTGTGCCCGGAAGCCGGGGAGGGAGCCGGATGTGACGCGAAGGTGGGCGCCTCCCCCGGCGTGTGCAGGACCGCTGCGCGCACGCGAGTCCTCCCTCAGTCCTCGCGACCGGAGGTCGGCTCGGTGGTGGCGGGGTCGACGTAGACGGCGTTGCGGTCGACGGTCAGGTAGGCGTCCATGCCGATCGGCCGGCGCCGCTCCTCGGCGAGCTGCCCGAGCAGTCCCGCGGCACGGGCGAGGAGAGCGAAACCGCGCAGCAACTCCACCGGCAGACCGAGGTCGGCCAGCGCAGCGCCGCACACCCCCGCACCGTTGAGCGGCAGCCGGCGGCCGAGCACCTGCTCGTGCACCCGCCCGATCGCCTCGAACAACCGCAGGTGCGGTCCGCGGAGGCCCTCCTCCTCGGCGATGCCGATGAGGACGGGGGTGCGCGGGTCACGTTCCTTGTGGACCGGATGCCCGAGGCCGGGGACGAACCGCTGGGCGGCGCGGGTCTCGGTGACGGCCTGGAGCGCGAGAGCGTCCCAGCCGTCGTCGTCGGTCGGCAGTGCGCCGTCCACCCGTTCGAGGACCTCGTGCAGGTAGATGCCGCAGTCCTCGGTCACCCCGAGGAAGCGCGACCCGCCACCGAGCAGGCCGGCGGCGAGGGCGCCTTGCAGCGAGTCGGGCGCCGAGAGGTAGGTCAGGCGCGCCACGATCGCCGTCGGGGTGAAGCCGTGGTCGGCGAGAGCCACGAGCACGGCCTCGAAGACCCGGGTCTCCGACGGTGTCGGCCGGCGCATGGCGACCAACCAGAAGGCCAGCTCACCGAAGCCGACCTTGCCCATGAGGTCGGCGGTGAGGTCCTGCCCGAGGAGGCGGATCTCATCGGCGGTGGAGGTGCCGAGCGAGGTCGGGAAGGACAGCGGCGTGCCATCGGTGCTCATGCGGAGTGCTCCTCGCGGCGGCCGACCGGCTCGGCCAGCCACCGTCTGATCTCGGCGCCGTGCTCGTCGAGCGTGGGGGGCGGCAGCCGGTACTCGGCCTCGGTGGCCGAGAAGGTGATCGGGTTGCGCACCGAAGGGACGGCGGCCGCGCCCTGCCCGACGCTGACCACCGGGTCCAGGCCGATCTCCTCGGCGAAGGCCACGCCCTGGTCGATCGTGTTGATCGGACCGCACGGCACCCCCGCGCCGATGATGTCGCGGAACCAGTCCATCTTCGACCGGGTGCGCAGCCGCTCGACCAGGAGCGGGCGGAGCTCCTCGCGGTTGGCGGTACGGTCCTCGTTGCGCAGGAAACGAGCGTCCACGGCCAACTCGGGGACGCCCAGCACCTCGCACAACCGCCGGAACTGGCCGTCGTTGCCGGCGGTGATGATCAGCTCGCCGTCGGCGCACGGCAGGGGCTCGTACGGGAAGAGGCTCGGATGGCTGTTGCCCATCCGGAACGGGACGACCCCACCGGCGACGTACGCACTGGTCTGGTTCACCAGCCCTGACAGTGCCGAGCTCAGCAGGTTGACCTCGACGTGCTGCCCCAGGCCCGTCTCGTGGCGGTGGTTGAGGGCGGCGAGGACGCCGATCGTGGCGTGCAGCCCGGCCATGACGTCGAACAGCGCGACCCCGGCCCGGTAGGGCTCGCCGTCGGTGTCCCCGGTCAGGCTCATGAACCCCGAGATCGCCTGCACGATGAGGTCGTAGCCGGGCAGGGCGGCGCCGCCGGGCCCGCTGCCGAAGCCACTGATCGAGGCATACACGACGCCGGGGTTGATCGCCGCAACGCTGTCGTAGTCCAGGCCGAACCGGCCCAGCCCGCCGGGCTTGAAGTTCTCGACGAACACGTCGGCCCGCCGTGCCAGCTCCCGGGCGAGATCGGCGTCGGCGGGGTCCTTGAGGTCGAGGGCGACCGAACGCTTGTTCCGGTTGACGCCCAGGTAGTAGGTCGAGACCCCCTCCCGGACCGGGGGCTGCCAGGTGCGGGTGTCGTCACCCCCGGGCCCCTCGACCTTGACGACCTCGGCACCGAGGTCGGCGAGCAGCATCGTGCTGTACGGCCCGGCCAGGATGCGGGAGAAGTCCGCGACGAGGATGCCGGCCAGCGGCCCGCGGCCGGTGGTTCCGTCGGGACGGTCCGGTCCTGAGCTCATCGTTCGCACTGCTCCTTGGAGGCAATGGCGGACCGTTGTCCGTCTGGTTGATCGGCAGTCTCTTCAGCACCGTAGCGCGCTGTCAACCTGGGCTTCCACGTGGCGGACACACCTAGATCGCACCCTTGACACGATCCTCGCCCGGCGCGAAGGTGACCTGCATCGCACCTGATGACCGCTCTACGGACACGTGTCCGGGTGCGTAACTGACGTCCGAGGAGGAGACGATGACCCACTCCGAGCCCGCTCCCGAGCCTGGCCGTCCCGTCGTGCTGCGCGGCGGCACGGTGCTGACGATGGACGACGCCGGGACGGTCCTGACCGGCGCCGACGTCCTCGTGGTGGACGACCGCATCGCCGCCGTCGGGATCGGGCTCGAGGTGCCTGAGGGAACGCAGGAGATCGATGCCCACGGCGGCATCGTCATGCCGGGGATGATCGACACCCACCGGCACATGTGGCAGACCGCCATGCGCGGCTACGGCGCCGACTGGACGCTCACCCAGTACTTCGTCTGGAACTATCTCGAGCACGGCAAGAAGTTCCGCCCCGAGGACATCGCGGCCGGCAACCGGCTGTCGGCCCTCGAGTCGCTCGACGCCGGCGTGACCACCGCCGTCGACTGGTCGCACAACCTGCACACCCTCGACCACGCCGAGGCCGCTGCCGACGCGCTGCGTTCGGTTCCGGGCCGGTTCGTCCTGGCGTACGGCAACATCCAGGCCGGTCCGTGGGAGTGGGCCACAGACCCGTCCGTCCGGTCGTTCCTCGAGCGACTCCGCGACGCGAAGGACGACCTGCTCGGGGTGCAGATCGCCTTCGACGTCACCGGCGACCCCGCGTTCCCGGAGAAGGCGGCCTTCGAGGCGGCCCGCGACCTGGGCATCCCGGTCACCACGCATGCCGGGGTCTGGGGGGCCACCAATGACGACGGCATCCGGCTGATGCACGAGAACGGCTTCATGGCTCCGGAGACGGTCTACGTGCACGCCTCGACCCTCACCCGGGACAGCTACCAGCGGATCGCCGCCACCGGCGGGTCCATCTCGGTCTCGACCGAGTCGGAGTGCAGCGCCGGACAAGGGCACGCGCCCACCGAGCAGGTGCAGCAGTACGGCATCCCGGTGTCGCTCTCGATGGACACGAGCGTGTGGTGGAGCGGCGACATGTTCTCCGCGATGCGCGCGACGCTGAACGCCGACCGCATGGCAGAGCACATGGACGCCCACTTGAAGGGCGAGACCGTCACGCAACTGCGCCTGCGGGCCCAGCACGTCGTGGAGTGGGCCACCCGGGGCGGCGCGCACGCACTCGGCCGAGACGACATCGGAAGCCTGGAACCGGGCAAGAAGGCAGACGTCGTCCTGATCAAGAACGACGATTCCCCGGTCTCGTTCCCCCTGCTCAACCCCTTCGGGCACGTCGTGTTCCAGGCCCAGCGCGGCGACGTCCACACCGTCCTCGTCGACGGCCGGGTGGTGAAGTTCGCGCACAAGCTGGTCGGGATCGACCTGGCGCCGGTGCGCCAGGAGATCGAGTCGACCCTCGACCACCTCCGGTCCGAGCTCGGCGAGGAGGAATGGGCGAAGGGCATGAACCCCGACCTGCCGACAGCCGAGCTGCTGGACAACCCGTACCAGTACACCGAGTACAAGTCCGAGTCGACGCACACCGGCGGCGAGGAGCGGGTGCTCGGCCGCTGAGCCACTCCTCCGTCGAGGGAGCCGGCACGGGGAGGGCCGGAGCAGACGGACCTCCCCGTGTCATCCTCGGCCGGGGCCGGCTCGCACGCGGGGCCGGACGACGAAGGGATCTGCACATGGCGGGACGCGGCACCGGGCCCGACTTCGTCGAGGCGCTGGCACGGGGACTCGACGTCCTGGCCTGCTTCGATGCCGACCACCGTGAGATGTCGCTGTCCGAGGTCGCCACCGCGGCCGGCCTGGCCCGGCCCACCGCGCGCCGGCTGCTGCTGACGCTGGAGGAACTGGGTTTCGTCAGGTCGTGCGGCGGCTCGTACGTGCTGACCCCGAAGGTGCTCACCCTCGGGATGGCCTACGTCGGCGCGCTCGGGCTCTGGGACATCGCCCGGCCGCACCTGGAGGCCCTCGTCACGCGCACCGGCGAGTCGTCGTCGATGGCACAGCTGGACGGGTCGGACATCGTCTACGTCGCCCGGGTCTCCGTGCCCAAGATCATCGCGCTGCGGGTCGACATCGGCACGCGATTCCCGGCCGTCCAGACCTCGCAGGGCAAGGTGCTGCTGGCCGCCCTCTCCCCCGACGACCTCGCGGCCACCCTCGCCGAGCCCAGCCGGGCGGGACTGCCGCCCTACATCGGCCGCTCCCCCGACCAGCTCCGCGACGAGCTGACCGAGATCCGGGCGCGTGGCTGGGCGTTGGCCGACGAGGAACTGGCGCCCGGGGTCCGCTCCGTGGCCGTCCCGGTCCGCGACCGCAGCGGTGTGGTCCAGGCCGCGATGAACGTGACGGTGCATGCCGCCGAGACGACCACCGAGCGACTTCTCCAGGAGCACCTGCCGCTGCTGCTGCGGACCGCCGGCGACGTCGGCGCCGAGTGGGCGTTATGGCAGAGCCGCCCGCACGTCGAGGTCGCCCGTCGCGCCGTCGACGGTGCCGCGACTGCCTGAACCGGGGCCATCCGCTGGTTGCCGTTCCTGCTCACCGGCTTGACGACGGTGAGATTCGTGCACTGGGTATGGCGTGCCGATGACAGCCCGCGAGCGCCCGGGGTGGACCGCCGGGAATCGGCGAGCCGGGACGAGAGCGGTCCGGGGCTAGGGTTCCGCGCATGCGGTTCGGTCCGCCCGTCGCCTTCACCCGGAACGCGCGGGGGGCGAGGCTGGCGTATCAAGTGCTCGGCGACGGCCCACTGGATCTCGTTTTCCTCCTCGGGTGGCCGACGCACCTGGCGCTCACGTGGGAGAACCCCGCGTTCGCGGAGTTCCTGCACAGGCTCGCGTCCTTCTCCCGGGTGATCCTCTTCGACCGGGCCGGCAACGGGTTGTCCGACCGCGGGCCGACGGGCAACGCGTTCGAGGACGTCATGGACGACATCCGGGCTGTCCTCAAGGCCGTGGGCTCGGAGCAGGCGGCATTCTTCGGGTGTCACCTCGGCGGCCGGCTGGCCCTGATGTTCGCGGCCACGCATCCACAGCAGACGGCCGCGGTCGTGACCTTCGCGTCCCACCCCGCCACCCTTCGCGACCACGACTACCCGTGGGGCGCGACCCCCGACGAGCGGACCCGACTCCTCCACACCATCGGCAGCGGGGCGCTCGACGTCGGGCAGCTCCTGCACGCGCTCGCCCCGACAGACGCCGCCGACGCTTCCACGCTCCGCTGGTGGACGACCTACTGGCACTCCGCCGCCAGCCCCGTCGAGAGCATGGACGAGATCACGGCCATGGGGCCCGTGGACATCCGTGGGCTCCTCGGCGCCATCCGCGTGCCCACCCTCCTGCTGCACCGGTCCGGCGATCGTGGGGCCGACGTGCGGGCGAGCAGATTCATGGCGGAGCGATTGCCCTCGGCGACCCTCAGGGAGCTGCCGGGCGACGACCACTTCCCGTTCTTCGGTGACCAGGACACCGTGGTGGCGCTGACCCAGGAGTTCCTGACCGGAACCATGCCGACGGCCGAGCCCGACCGCGTGGTGCTCACCGTGCTGTTCACCGACATCGTCGGTTCCACGGCGCGGGCCGCCGAACTGGGTGACCGGCGCTGGCGTCGTCTGCTGGAGGAGCACGACACGGTGGTGCGGTCGGACCTGGCGCGGTTCCGGGGCCGGGAGGTAGAGACGACCGGAGACGGCTTCCTGGCCACCTTCGACGGTCCCGCGAGGGCGATTCGCGCAGCCGCGGCCATGCGGGACGAACTCGCGGAGCACGGGCTGCAGATCCGGATCGGCCTGCACACCGGGGAGGTCGAGCTGGTCGGCGACCACATCCGCGGGATCGCCGTGCACATCGCCGCGCGCGTGCTCGCCCGCGCCGGCGACGGGGAGATCCTCTGCTCGCGCACGGTCAGGGACCTGGTCGCCGGCTCAGGCTTCAGCTTCACCCCGCGCGGGAGCCACCGGCTCAAGGGCATCCCCGACGAGTGGGACCTGTTTGCGGCGGACCTCACTGCGCCGTGATCCCCTGACCGGTGTCCGGAAGGGCCGCGGGGGTACGTGTGCGTCATGACGCATGCCTCGGGGGGACGATGACGGCCGCCGAGGTGGCCCCGGTCGCTGCAGCGAATCCCGCTCCCGACTCGTTCGTCCGCGTGCGGGGCGCCCGCGAGCACAACCTGCGCGACGTGGACGTCGACGTCCCGCGCGATGCGCTCGTGGCCTTCACCGGCGTCTCCGGGTCGGGCAAGTCCTCACTCGCCTTCGGCACGATCTACGCCGAAGCGCAGCGGCGGTACTTCGAGTCGGTGGCGCCGTACGCCCGTCGCCTGCTGAACCAGGCCGGCGTCCCCGAGGTCGACGACATCACCGG
>JAOPUS010000038.1 GCA_025963345.1 Blastococcus sp.
GCGCGACCTCGGAGGTCCCGACGAGGTACAGGTCGTCGCGCTCGATCCGGTAGACCTCCTCGTCGTGCTCGCCGAGGAAGCCGGTGCCCTCCATCGCCTCGGGCCGCACGAGTGCGGGCGCCACGACCGGGGTGAAGCCGGCCGTGACGGCGCGGCCGATCGCAAGCTGGGCGAGCGCGAACTCCAGCAGCGCGCCGGGACCGGTCAGGAAGTAGAAGCGGGCGCCGGAGACCTTCGCGCCCCTCTCCATGTCGATGGCGCCGAGCGCCTCACCGATCTCGAGGTGGTCCCGGACCGGGAAGTCGTAGGTGGGCACCTCGCCGACGGTCCGCAGCGTCACGGCGTCGTCCTCGCCGCCCGGCGGCACCTCGTCGGCCACGACGTTGGGGATCGACAGGTGCGCCGCGCGCAGCGCCGCATCGGCGGCGCGCTGCGCCTCCTCGGCCTCCTTGACCTCCGCGGCGAGGGCCTTCGCCCGCTGGAGGATCGCCGGCCGCTCCTCGGCGCCGGCGCCGCGGACCGCCTGGGACGCCGTCTTCTGCTCCGCGCGCAAGTCGTCGGCCCGCCTGACCGCCTCGCGGCGGGCGGCGTCGGCAGCCAGGAGCGCGTCGACCAGGGACTCGTCGGCACCCCGCGCCCGCTGGCTGGCACGGACGAGGTCGGGGTTCTCACGCACGAGCCGGAGGTCGATCACCCCTCGATCGTAGGTGGCGCACTTCGACGTCCCCACGCGATTACGGGACCATGGGTGTCATGCGCTTCATCGGTGACCGCCGTCCCGACCACGACCTGACCTACGCCGACGTCTTCATGGTGCCCAACCGCTCCGACGTCGGCTCCCGTCTGGAGGTCGACCTGACGACCCCGGACCGGATCGGGACGACGATCCCCGTCGTCGTGGCCAACATGACCGCGATCTCCGGACGGCGGATGGCCGAGACCATGGCCCGCCGCGGTGGGCTCGCCGTCCTGCCGCAGGACATCCCGGTCGACGTCGTCACCGAGGTCGTGTCGTGGATCAAGTCGCGCCACCCGGTCTACGACACCCCGATCACGCTCGGTCCGACGTCCACCGTCGGTGAGGCGCTGGCGCTGCTCACCAAGCGGGCGCACGGGATCGTCGTCGTGGTCGAGGACGGCGTGCCGGTCGGTGTGGTCACCGATGGCGCCTGCCAGGACGTCGACCGCTTCACCCAGCTCTCCCAGGTCATGGCGCCCGAACCGCTGACCATCCCGGCGGGCACCGATCTGCCGAAGATCTTCGACGTGCTCTCCGAGGCGCGGATCAGCGCGGCCCCGGTGGTGGAGGGCGACCGGCTGGTCGGGGTGGTGACCCGGAAGGGCGCGCTGCGCTCGGCGCTCTACCTGCCCGCCGTCAACGCCGACGGGCAGCTGCTGACGTCCGCCGCGGTCGGGATCAACGGCGACGTCACGGGCAAGGCGTCGGCCCTGCTCGCCGGCGGCGTCGACGTCCTCGTCGTGGACACCGCGCACGGTCACCAGGAGAAGGCGATCGAGGCACTGCGGGCGGTGCGCTCGGTCGCTGGGTCGGCACCAGTGGTCGCGGGCAACGTGGTGACCGCCGAGGGCACGCGCGAGCTGATCGAGGCCGGCGCGGACGTCGTCAAGGTGGGTGTCGGCCCGGGCGCCATGTGCACCACGCGGATGATGACCGGGGTCGGGCGGCCGCAGTTCTCCGCGGTCGAGGAGTGCGCGTCGGCGGCACGGGAGCTCGGCAAGCAGGTGTGGGCCGACGGCGGCGTGCGACACCCGCGCGACATCGCGCTGGCGCTGGCCGCCGGCGCGGCCAACGTCATGGTCGGCTCGTGGTTCGCCGGTACCTACGAGAGCGCCGGCGACGTGCACGACGACGGGGGCCGCCTCTACAAGGAGTCGTTCGGCATGGCCTCGGCGCGGGCGGTCAAGGCACGGACGGCGACCGCGTCCGGCTTCGAGCGGGCGCGGGCGGCACTGTTCGAGGAGGGCATCAGCTCCTCGCGGATGTACCTGGACCCGGCGCGTCCGGGCGTCGAGGACCTGATCGACCAGATCGTCGCCGGCGTCCGCTCGTCGTGCACCTACGCGGGCGCGCGCACGATCGAGCAGTTGCACGAGCGCGCTGTCCTGGGGGTGCAGAGCGCGGCCGGCTACGAGGAGGGCCGGCCCCTGCCGACCAGCTGGTGAAAGCACTCCCGCTCGAGCAGTTCGAGGAACTGGTCGCGGACGCCCTCGACGAGGTGCCGGCCGAGCTGATGAAGTTGCTCGACAACGTCGTCGTCCTGGTCGAGGACCGCAATCCCGAGGATCCCGAGCTGCTCGGCCTCTACGAGGGCTTCGCGCTGACCGAGCGCGGCTGGCACTACGGCGGCGAGCTGCCGGACCGGATCATGATCTACCGCGTAGCCATCTGCGACATCTGCGAGACCGAGGACGACGTGGTGGACGAGGTCACGATCACCGTCGTCCACGAGATCGCACACCACTTCGGGATCGAGGAGGAACGCCTGCACGAGCTCGGCTGGGGCTGACCCGGCGTTTTGTGCACTAACCGCCCGGCGGTTGGTGCACAAAAGTGCGGCCCGGGCTCCGGGTAGCGTTGATCGACGTGCCCGAGAACATCGCGTCCGCGTCGGGGAAGAGCGGCCTCCCGATCAAGATGCTGCACGACCGTCTGCTCGTCGCCCTCCGCAAGGAGGACGGCGACCGGCGCTCCACCGGCGGCATCCTGATCCCGGCGACCGCCCAGGTGGCCAAGCGGCTGGTGTGGGGCGAGGCGCGGGCGGTGGGCGGCAGCGTGCGTCAGGTGAAGGTCGGCGATCAGGTGCTGTTCTCCCCCGAGGACCAGCACGAGGTCGAGGTGCACGGCGAGGACCTGATCATCCTGCGCGAGCGCGACGTGCACGCCGTCGCCGCCGAGCGCATCGAGGAATCGACCGGCCTGTACCTCTAGAAGGCCGCGGATGTGCAGATATCCACGCTTCGCCGGGCGAATGAGGTGGATCAGCGCACAACGACGCCCGCTGCCTCAAGATTGCGCGGGAATGGACCCCATGACACGTCCTTTTCCGCGCAACGATCACGCCGGCGGGGCGGTCGAGCCCGTGCGGATGCCCTCCAGCCAGGCCGCGGCCTCGGCGAATGCCGCGTCGCCGGACACCGGCGGGACGGGCTTGTTGTCCCGGCCGTCGGCCCGCGGGTAGGAGCCGAGGAAGCGGACGTCGTCGCAGACCCGGTGCAGGGCGGCCAGCGCCTCCCCCACCCGCCGGTCGGCGATGTGGCCCTCGCAGTCGAGGGAGAAGGAGTAGACGCCGAGCCGCTCGCGGGTGGGCCGGGACTCGATCCGCGTCAGCGAGATCCCGCGGACGGCGAACTCGCTCAGCAGCTCGAGCAGCGCACCGGTGCGGTCGCCGACGACGGCCACCAGGGACGTCTTGTCGTTGCCGGTCGGCGCAGTGGGCTCCCCCGGCGGGCTGACCAGCACGAACCGGGTGACCGCGCCGGGACGGTCGGCCAGATCACCGACCAGGGACACCAGCCCGTACCGCTCGGCGGCGATCGGCGCGCAGACGGCGGCGTCGTACTCACCCGCGGCCACGGCCTCGGCGGCCACCGCGGTCGAGGTCAGGGGCAGCGGGCTGACGCCGGGAAGGAGTTCGGCCAGCCGGCCGGCGGTCTGGGCCAGGGCGTGCGGATGGCTGGCCACCGACCCGATGTCGGCGAGCTCCGTGCCGGGCCGGACGGCGAGGGCGAACTCGACGTGCAGGAAGACCTCGCGGGTGATCACGAGGGGGGCGCCGTCAGCCAGCCCGTCCATCGTGGCGGGCACCGAACCCTCGACGGAGTTCTCCAGCGGGACCAGCGCGGCGTCCGCGTCACCCGATCGAACGGCGGCCAGTGCGGCCGGGACACTCGGCTGGGGGTACCGGGCTCCCTCCGACGAGGCGACTGCGGTGAGGAGCGCGGCCTCGGCGAAGGTACCCTCGGGCCCGAGATAGGCGAACCGCGTCGGAGACGTACTGGGTGGCATCCCGGGCATTCGACGAGGGTAGTGCGGGCGGGTAGGCGCAGGTGCCTCACCCGGGGGAAGCTGCCTCGCGATCGGCAGATCCGGCCCGCGTGGGCCGGTCCACCCGTGAGTGAAGGGAGGCACGTGAGCCCCCGCCCGGTACGTGTGGCCCCCGACGACCTCTCCGCCGTGCTGTGGCGCCTCCTCGCGGCGAGCGCCCGTGAGGACGCGACCGCCTTCATCGCACTCCTCGACGAGGCCGGACAGGCGTTCGCCGAGAGCACCGAGCCCCGCTGGACCGCCTGGCGGCACGCCCTGACCGCCCGCCGCGCGCTCATCGAGAACGACCCGGAGGCCGCCGCCGGCGACGTCGCCGCCGCCCGCGAGGCCCTCGACAAGTGCCTGCCGTCGGCCGACACCGCCCTGGCCATGGCCTTCCTGGCGCACGTCGAGGTACGCGCCGACCACTTCGACGCCGCCATGCTGCTGGCCGTCGACGCCAGCCTGCTCACCGAGGGGACGGCGGGCTCCGAGCCCTCCCGCGCGCTGTTGCAGGCGCACCGCTGGCTGTCGCTGACCCTCTCCGGCCTGGACCTGGAGGAGCCGGCGGTCTCCCACGCGATGCGCGGGCAGCATGTCGCCGCGGCACTGCGCGAGCCGGCGGACCAGTGGCGGCTACGGCTGCTGTCGGCCCAGCAGCACACTGAACTGGCCCAGACGCTGCGTCGCCGCGGCGACCTCGACCGCTCACGGGAGCTCGCGGTCGAGGCGATCGCCGGCGCCGTCGCCGCCCGTGAGCTGTCGTGGGAGCCCGAACCGGACGAGGCGGACCTGCTCGACGTCGTCCAGGCGTGGGCGCTCACCTGCGCCGACGACCCCGACGGTGCACTCGGCCCGTTGCGCCGCGTCCGGCGTCGGGTCGAGGCCGAGGGCAGCATCTGGCTGCGCGGGTACACCGGGCTGGCGCTCGCCCGGCTGCTCGTCCGGCTGCGCGAGCGGGACGACGACGAGGACAGCGGCGAAGAGGCCATCGGACTGCTCGTCGATGCCGCGGGGGCCTTCGCCGCCGCCGGGGACCGCCGCCGCTACCGGCAGTGCCTGCTCGAGCTGGGCCAGCACTCAGCCGACCTGGGCCGCCCCGCGGAGGCGCTGCACTGGCTGGAGGCCTACCGCTCCGACACCGGCCGCGCGCACACCCGCAGCCGGGAGATGTGGGCGGAGATGTTCGTTCAGCGCAGTCGACTGCGCGAGGCCGAGCGGCAGGCTGTGCTGCTGCGCAGGCACGCGCTCGAGGACCCGCTCACCGGGCTCGGTAACCGGCGCAGCGCCGAGCGACGGCTGGGCGCGATGCGCCTGGGCATCGAGCCGCTGTCGCTCGCCGTCGTCGACGTCGACCGGTTCAAGGAGGTCAACGACGGCGCCTCGCACACCCACGGGGACGCCGTCCTCCGCCGGGTGGCCGACCTGCTCCGCGAGCACAGCCGCACCGGCGACGAGGTCTACCGCTGGGCCGGCGACGAGTTCCTCGTCGTCCTGCCGACGGCGACCCAGGCGCAGGCGGTCGTGGTGATGGAGCGGCTGCGCTCCGCCGTGGCCGCGGCCGACTGGGCCGACCTGGAGGTCCGCGAGCCCGTGACCGTCAGCGTCGGGGTGGCCACCGCCCCCGCCGTCGACGGCGACGCGCCCACCGTGGGGTGGCGGGCGCTGTTCGACACGGCAGACCTCCACCTGTTCTCCGCCAAGCGCGGTGGGCGCAACCGGGTGCGCGCCCCCGGCACCCCGCAGAGCCCCGAAGCCGCTGGTGACGAAACAGCGGACGACGTCGCACCCGACGAGGCCGACGCGTGAGCACCTCGGACGCGTGGGACGCATGGGACGGGGGACGGCGCGTTCCCGAACATGTGCTCGACAGTGACCCGGACGACGTGCACAGTGCGCTCGTGCCACCCGGAGCCCTGCACCATCGGGTGACCGCGGCCCTGGCGAACTGGCAGCTCGACGATGCCGAGGAACTGCTCGCCGGCGTCGATCGGGATCCCTCCCCCTACGTCGCTGCCGACCCGGCCGCCGACGCGAACGGCCATGCCGGTGACCCGGCCCCCGTCTCCCTGGACAAGGCCTGGGCCGACACCCTGCGCGCCGAGCTGCTCGTGCGGCGGCTGCGCGTCGCCGGCTTCACCCTGGTCGGCGACCCGGTCACCGCCGACGCCTCGACCGAGCCGGCCCTCGACCTGCACGCCGGGGTGGCCGAGCTGATCGACGGTTCCGGGGACGAGACGGACCCCCGCTCGGAGTCCGCGGCGCGGGCCGCACTGGCGATCGCCCTGGTCCGCTCGGCCAAGGCCGCCTTCGACGCGAGCGACGACGACCTGCAACGCGCGGCCGGGCTGGCCCGGCACGCCCGCATCGAGCTGCTCTCCCGCCGGATCGACGCGGCCATGGACGAGGCGGTCGAGGCCGCGAGCCTGCTCGATCCGCTGCTCGCCCCGAGCGCGCTGCTCATCGACACCCTCGGGACACTCGCCGGGGTCCTCGCCGACCTCGAGCTGATGCCACTGGCTCTGGACTACCAGCGCCGCGCCCACGAGTCGGCGACCGCCGCCGCAGCCGATCCCGGCTCGCTCGGCGTCGAGGACGGCGACCCGGACGTGCTCGTCGCGTCGACCGCCACCTGTCTCGGGGAGCTCTGCGCCGAGCTGGGCGAGGGGCTGCTCGACGACGGCGTCCCCGAGTCGGCCGCCCCGTACTTCGCCGACGCCCGCCGGTTCGCCGAGGAGGCCCTCGCACTGCTGCCCCCGGAGTCCCCCGGTGTCGTGACCGCCCAGGTCGTGCACGGGTGGGCGCTGGTCGGGCTCGGCGAGCACGCCGCCGCGATCGGCCCGCTGCGCGCCGCCGTCCGCATCACCTCCGCCACCGCCGACCGCGCCCAGCTCGCGTCGGCACAGCTGGCGCTGGGCCGGGCGCTGCGCCGTCAGGGCGACGGCACCGCCGCCGACGAGCACCTGGTCTCCGCGCTCACCCTGGCCACCGAGCACGGCCTGCCGCGGCTGCGCCGGGCCGCGCTGCGCGAGCTGTGCACCCTGCACGCCGAGCTGGACGACGCCGGCAGCGCGCTGCCCTACCTGCAGGCCTACCTCTCCGACGAGCTGGACCGCGTCGACGAGCGGCGCACCCGCTGGGTCGAACTGTTCGGCCGGCGCAAGAGCCTGCTGGAGACCGAGCGGGCCGCCGGTCAGCTGCGCCGCCAGGCCTACGAGGACCCGCTCACCCACCTGCCCAACCGGCGGTACGCCGAGGCCCGCCTCGACGGTCTGCTGTCGGCCGGGGCGGCGCCGGCGCTGGCCGTCGTCGACGTGGACCGGTTCAAGTCGATCAACGACGCCATCGGTCACCCCGGTGGCGACTCGGTGCTGCGCACGGTCGCCGAACTGCTCATCGCCGGCGTCCGCGACACCGACGAGGTCTGCCGCTGGGCCGGCGACGAGTACGTGATCCTGCTGCCCGACACCACGGCCGAGCAGGCCGAGCGGGCCCTGGAGCGCACCCGGCGGAAGGTCGCGACCTACGACTGGTCGGAGTTCGGCCTCACCGTTCCGGTGACGATCAGCGTGGGCATCGCCTCCGCGGCCCGGGGCGACGACCGCCGGACGTTGTTCGCGGCGGCCGACGGCGTGTTGTACGACGCCAAGCGCAGTGGCCGCGACCGCGTCGTGCGACTGTCGGGCGTGACCCAGACCCGAGCGCCCGGCAGCAGCCCCCTGGACGCACTGTTCGGCCCGCCGCCGTCGGCGGCCGCGCCCGACGACACGGCCTCCGCCGACACCCCGGAGGACGGCCCGGACGACGACACGGCGGCGGCTACGGTCGCGACCGTGCAGCCTTCCCCCCTGGGCCATGACTCCCCTCTGGGGGACCCTTCCTCGACCGACGAGACCGGTGGTTTCGCTCCGCTCCTGATCGAACCCCGCGTCGACCCGCCGCTGGGCAGCGGCAGCGCCGCCGAGCCGCTGCTGGGCCCGGTCCTCGATGCGGCCGAGCCGGTCGCGGTGCCGCTGCCGGTCCCCGCGGTCGCCGCCGTCGAGCCCGACGTCATCTGGGGCACCGGCCGCAGCATCGAGCAGATCCTCGCCCTCGTGCGCGAGGCCCGGCGCGAGCACCCCGACCGCCCCGCGCTGGTGCTGCGCGCAACGGCTGAGACCCTCGTCGCGCTGGCCAGCGAGCACGACGCGTACACGACCATGGACGCCGGGGCGATGTCCGCTGCGGTCGGCCCGCTGCCCGAGCCGGTCGGCCGCGTGGGCGTACTCTGCGCCAGCAACGGCGACACCCCGATCGCGGCCGAGGCGGCGTTCGTCGCCCGGGTCACCGGCACCGAGGTCGTCCGGGTCGACGACGTGGGCGGCAGCCGCATCCGGCCGCTGCTCGCCGACCCGTCACTGCTCACCGAGGTCGACTGCCTGGTCGTCGTGGCCGGGCTGGACGCCGCGCTGGCCAGCGTCGTCAGCGGGCTGACCGACGTGCCGATCGTCGCCGTCCCCACCTCCACCGGGCAGGGCAACGCCT
>JAOPUS010000050.1 GCA_025963345.1 Blastococcus sp.
CCCGCCCAAGCGCTTCCTCGGCGCGGCCCGCAACATCGAGAACGGCGGCTCGCTCACGATCATCGCCTCGGCGCTGGTCGAGACCGGCTCCACGATGGACACGGTCATCTTCGAGGAGTTCAAGGGCACGGGTAACGCGGAGATCAAGCTCGACCGCCGCCTGGCGGACAAGCGCGTCTTCCCGGCCGTCGACGTCAACGCGTCGGGTACCCGCAAGGAAGAGATCCTCATGAACCCCGAGGAGCTCGCCATCGTCATCAAGCTGCGCCGGGTGCTCGCCGCACTCGAGCCGCAGCAGGCGCTGGAACTGCTGCTCGACAAGCTGAAGAAGACCCGCAACAACGTCGAGTTCCTGATGCAGATCCAGAAGACGACGCTGGGGCCGGGTAACGACTGACTCAGGGCCGGTTCCCCGGCGCGCTCGCGCGTCGGGGATACTGGGTGACTGAGCCCCGCCGGTGGGCGCGGAATACCTCCCGTCCGCCGGCGTTCCACCACGTGAACGACACAGACTTCTCGGAAGAGGCGACAGGCATGAAGCCCGACATCCACCCCGCGTACAACGAGACCACGGTGACCTGTGGTTGCGGGAACACCTTCACCACGCGCAGCACGTCCGCGACCGGTCAGCTGACCGTCGAGGTCTGCTCGGCGTGCCACCCCTTCTACACCGGCAAGCAGAAGATCCTGGACACCGGTGGCCGCGTCGCCCGCTTCGAGAAGCGGTTCGGCAAGCGCGCCACGGCCGGTGCCGCTGCCGGCGAGTCCGCCGACAAGTAGCCCCACCGACGGCGCCCGTGCCGCCCCCTTCGAGGGGCGGGACGGGCGCCGTTCGCATGTCCGGCCCCGTCCCCCTCATCGCCCTGACGGTGAGTGCACTCATCCAGGGGCGGTTTGTGCACTAACCGCTGAAAGGCAGGCGTCCTCCGATGAGCAGCACCGACGGCCCCGACCTGCTGGCCGACCTGCTCGGCGAGCACGCCTCCCTGGAGCGGGAGCTCGCCGATCCCGCTGTGCACACCGACCAGTCCCGGGCCCGGCGGCTGGGCCGCCGCTACGCGCAGCTCGCCCCGCTGGTCGAGACGGCCCGGGCGCTGGACGAGGCCCGGGGCAACCTCGCCACGGCCCGCGAGCTCGCCGGCGAGGACGCCTCGTTCGCGGCCGAGGCCCGCACGCTCGCGACCCAGGTCGAGGAGCTCTCTGCGCGGTTGCGCGAGCAGCTGCTGCCCAAGGACCCCGACGACGCCAAGGACGTCATCCTGGAGATCAAGGCCGGGGAGGGCGGCGCCGAGTCCGCGCTGTTCGCAGGCGACCTCCTGCGCATGTATCTCCGCTACGCCGAGCGCCGCGGCTGGTCCACCGAGATCCTCGACGCCGTCGAGTCCGATCTCGGGGGCTACAAGGACGTCGCCGTCGCGGTCAAGTCCCGCACCGACGAGGGGATCTGGTCACGGCTGAAGTTCGAGGGCGGCGTGCACCGGGTGCAGCGGGTGCCGGTCACCGAGAGCCAGGGTCGCATCCACACCTCCGCGGCCGGCGTCCTCGTCCTGCCCGAGGCCGAGGAGGTCGACGTCAGCGTCGACCCGAACGACCTGCGCATCGACGTCTTCCGCTCCTCGGGTCCCGGCGGGCAGAGCGTGAACACGACCGACTCCGCCGTCCGGATCACCCATCTGCCCAGCGGCATCGTGGTCAGCTCGCAGAACGAGAAGAGCCAGCTGCAGAACCGGGAGTCCGCGCTGCGCGTGCTCCGCTCTCGGCTGCTGGCCGCCGCCCGCGAGGAGGCCGCCGCCGTGGCCAGCGACCAGCGGCGCAGCCAGGTCCGGACGATGGACCGCAGCGAGCGGGTGCGTACGTACAACTTCCCGGAGAACCGGATCGCCGACCACCGGGTGGGCTACAAGGCGCACAACCTCGACCAGGTCATCGACGGCGACCTCGACCCGGTCATCGACGCCCTGGCCGCGGCGCACACCGCCGAGCTGCTGGCGGCCGGCTCCTGAACGTCCGCGAGCTGCTGGGCGCCGCTGCGCGCCGGCTGACCGATGCCGGCGTCGACTCCCCACGGGTGGACGGCGAACTGCTGCTCGCCGCCGTCCTCGGTGTGCCGCGCGCCCGGCTGCTCACCCTGGACGACGTCGGTGACGACGCCGCTGCCCGGTTCGAGGCGCTCGTCGAGCAGCGGGCCGACCGGGTGCCGCTGCAGCACCTCACCGGCCGGGCCCCGTTCCGGTTCCTGGAGCTGGCCGTCGGTCCGGGTGTCTTCGTGCCCCGGCCGGAGACCGAGCAGCTCGTCGGCTGGGCGCTGGACGGGCTGGCCGGCTCGAGCGCGCCCGTCGTCGTCGACCTGGGGGCCGGGTCGGGCGCCATCGCGCTGTCGCTGGCGCACGAGTACCCCGCGGCGAGGGTCACAGCCGTCGAGCGGGACCCGGGTGCGATCGAGTGGACCCGGCACAACGCCGCGGCCCGGGCCGCCGCGGGGGACCCTGCGGTCGAGGTGCTCTCCGGCGACATGACCGACCCCGGCCTGCTGCGCGAACTCGACGGCACGGTCGACCTCGTCGTCTCCAACCCGCCGTACGTGCCCGACGGCGCCCGCGTGCCGCGGGAGGTCGCCGACCACGACCCGCCGCTGGCGCTGTGGGGTGGGCCGGACGGCCTGGACGTCGTCCGCGGGCTGCTCGTGACCGCCGCGCGGCTGCTCCGGCCCGGCGGCCGGCTCGGTATCGAGCACGCGGACCAGCAGGGGAGCGCGCTGCCGGCAGTGGTCCGTGCGCACGGCGCCTTCGACGAGGTCGCCGACCACCCCGACCTCGCCGGCCGTCCCCGCTTCACCACCGCCCGCCGTCGCTGAACCGGCCGTGGGGGAGACTGCTGCCCCGTGGCTGACCTCTACGACTGCAGCGACCCCGACGCCCGCTCCGCCGGCCTCGACGCCGCCACCGCCGCGATCGTCAGGGGCGAGCTGGTGCTGTTGCCCACCGACACCGTCTACGGCGTCGCGGGCGACGCGTTCACCCCGGCCGCGGTGACCGGTCTGCTCGCGGCCAAGAACCGGGGCCGGGCGATGCCGGTCCCGGTGCTCATCGGCGAGGCGTCGACGCTGGCCGGGCTCGTGGTGAACCTGCCGCCGGTGGCCCACCAGCTCGCGGAGGCGTTCTGGCCGGGTGGGCTCACCCTCGTCCTCGAGCACGCTCCGTCCCTGGCCTGGGACCTCGGGGACGCCGAGGGCACGGTCGCCGTCCGGTTGCCCGACGACGAGGTCGCGCGTGACCTGCTGCGTCGGACCGGACCGCTCGCTGTCTCCAGCGCCAACCGCTCGGGCCGCCCGGCCGCGACGACGGCACAGGAGGCGGCCGACCAGCTGGGCACGCATGCGGCCGTCGTCCTGGACGGCGGCCCGAGAACCGGCTCGGCCCCCAGCACGATCGTCGACTGCACCGGCCCCACCCCACGGGTCCTCCGGGTCGGCGCCATCAGCGTCGAACAGCTTCGAGAGGTAGCCCCGGACATCACGGACTGACGGTCCTGACGAGCGGGGCCCGGAGGGTGCCCCGAGGAGAGGCGGGCGGGGCTCAACGCAGAAGGGGAACGGCACGTGGCCGCGGTGCGGCCCGGAGAGTCGCAGTGTCATAGCGGTGCAGTCGGGTGGACTGACATGTCACCGCGATACCGTGGGGCGACCGCCGCGCCGTCCGAGCCCGGGCATCGCGGGCGCCCGAACCGACTCATCTGGAGACGCCTGAGATGAGCACCCCCGCAGCGACCCCGTACTGGGGCCCGGACTTCGACGCCCTGGCCGCCTTCGACCCCGACATCGCCGGTGTCGTCATCGACGAGCTCGATCGCCTGCGCAACGGCCTGCAGCTGATCGCGAGCGAGAACTTCACCAGCCCCGCGGTGCTCGCCGCGTTGGGCAGCACGCTGTCGAACAAGTACGCCGAGGGTTATCCCGGACGGCGCTACTACGGCGGGTGCGAGGTCGTGGACCGCGCGGAGGAGATCGGGATCGCGCGCGGCAAGGAGCTCTTCGGCGCCGACCACGTCAACCTGCAGCCACACTCGGGTGCCAGCGCGAACCTCGCCGCCTACGGGGCGTTCATGCAGCCCGGCGACACCCTGCTGGGCATGGCGTTGCCGCATGGTGGTCACCTCACCCACGGCACGAAGGTGTCCTTCTCGGGCAAGTGGTTCAACGCCGTCCAGTACGGCGTCCGCCCCGACACCGAGCACATCGACTACGACCAGGTCCGCGACCTCGCCCGTGAGCACCGGCCGAAGGTGATCGTCTGCGGCGGTTCGGCGATCCCGCGGCTGATCGACTTCGCCGCTTTCCGGGAGATCGCCGACGAGGTGGGCGCGATCCTCATGGTCGACGCCGCGCACTTCATCGGCCTGGTCGCCGGCAAGGCGATCCCGAGCCCGGTGCCCTACGCCGACGTCGTCACCTTCACCACGCACAAGGTGCTGCGGGGCCCCCGCGGCGGGGCGATCGTCTGCAAGGCCGAGCACGCCAAGGCCATCGACAAGGCGGCGTTCCCGATGATGCAGGGCGGCCCGCTCATGCACGCCGTCGCAGCCAAGGCGGTGAACCTCAAGGAGTGCCTGCAGCCCGAGTACCAGGTCTACGCCCGGCAGGTCATCGCCAACGCCCAGGCGCTGACCGAGGGCCTCGCCGCCGAGGGTCTGCGCCCGGTCGCCGGGGGCACCGACACGCACCTGGCGCTGCTCGACCTCAAGGAGACCGGGGTGACCGGCGCGGACGCCGAGAAGCGCTGCGACGCCGCCGGCATCGTGCTGAACAAGAACGCCATTCCCTTCGATCCGCAGCCGGCCTCGATCGCCTCGGGCATCCGTGTGGGCTCCCCGGCCGTCACCACCCAGGGCATGATCGAGACCGACATGAAGTCGATCGCTTCGCTGATCGGCACGGCGATCCGCGACGCCGACGGCAGCCGCACGGCCGAGGTCGCCGCCGGTGTCCGCGAGCTGGTCGGCGCCCACCCTGCCTACCCCGAGCCGAAGCGCGCCGGCTGACCGATGCGCGAGTACGCCGTCGTCCTGCTCACCGCGGCACTGGTCACCTTCCTGGCGACGCCCGTGGTGCGGATGGCGGCGATCCGCTTCCGGATGATGGCCGCTCCCCGTGAGCGGGACGTGCACGTCATCCCGACCCCGCGGGGCGGCGGCGTGGCCATGTATCTGGGGGTGGCCGCGGCCTTCCTCGTGGCCACCCGCCTCCCCGCGCTGCAGCGGACGTTCGACGACTCGCAGACGTACGCCGTGCTGGTGGCCGGAGGCCTGATCTGCCTGCTCGGCGTGCTCGACGACAAGTGGGGCCTGGACGCGCTCACGAAACTGACCGGCCAGATCGCGGCGGCCGGCGTCATGGTCCTGCTCGGGGTCCAGTTGGCGTTCCTGTTCCTGCCGGTCGCGGACATCGGGACCATCTCGTTCGGCCCCGACACCGGGGTCCCGCTGACCATCCTGCTGACCGTCCTCACGGTCAACGCGCTGAACTTCATCGACGGGCTCGACGGGCTCGCCGCGGGCGTCTCCGCGATCGCGGCGCTTGCGTTCTTCGCTTACAGCTACCACCTGGGGCTGACCGGCTACGACGACGTCGCGAGCGCCCCGGCCCTGATCACGGCGGTGCTCGCCGGTGCCTGTCTGGGCTTCCTGCCGCACAACTTCAGCCCGGCGCGGATCTTCATGGGCGACTCCGGCTCGATGCTCGTCGGCCTGATGCTCTCTGCCGCGGCGGTGACCGCGACCGGGGGAGTGGACGCGCAGTCGTTCGACTCCGCCGCCAGCCTGCTGCCGCTGGCACTGCCGCTCCTCGTGCCGGTCGCGGTGCTCTTCATCCCGTTCATCGATCTCGTCCTGGCGGTCATCCGGCGCACCCGAAAGGGCCAGTCGCCGTTCTCGCCGGACAAGATGCACCTGCACCACCGGCTGCTGTCGATCGGGCACTCGCACCGCCGCGCCGTCCTCGTCATGTACTTCTGGGCGGCGCTCCTGTCCTTCGGCGCCGTCGCGCTGTCGATCACCGGAGGCCGGGCGGAGCTGCTGATCGCCATCGCCGTGCTGCTCGTGGTCGGCGTGGTCGTCGTCCTCAGCCCGCGGGCCCGCCGGGCCGCGCGGGAGGCGCGGGCCGCCGAACTGGCCGCCCAGCGGGAGCGCAGCCGGGCCGAGCACCCCACCGCCCGAGCGCTGCGCGTCGGCGACCCCGCACCCGCATCCGGCCCGGTTCCGCGCCAGCCGGCCGACCGACAGGTGGTCCCGTGACCTCGCCCCGCAGCCAGGCTCCCTGGGACATCTCCTTCCTCCGGGTGGGCGCCCTGGTCACCGCGGCGGTGGCGGCCGCGGCCGCCGTGGTCACCGGTCTCCTGGCGGGATGGGCGGACGCCGTGTCGGTGCTCGTGGGCGCCGCGATCGTGACCGTGTTCTTCTCGGTGTCGAGCCTCGTCGTCGCCTGGGCCGGTCGCATCGATGACACCTTCACGTTGCCCGCGGCGCTGGGGACCTTCCTGGTCAAGGCCTTGATCCTGTTCGCGTTCCTCTCTGCGCTGCCCGACGACGGCTGGCTGGACGTCCGGACGCTGGCGTTCACCGTCGTCGCGGGTGCGCTGCTGTGGAGCGGCATCCAGCTGCGGTGGGTCTGGACCCGCCAGCTGTACTACGTGCCGCCCCCGGCGCCGCCGGCAGGGTCCTCGGCAGCCCCGGAACCGGACCCGGAAAAGCCTGCTCCACGGGGCTGAGATAGTGTCCGACGCGATGGCCGAGGACAGCCCTGCACGCGGGGACTCTCGACCTCGCCCCGCGAGTCCGGCTCGGCAAGGCAGTGGTGCCGAGACGGGCTATGCGGTCCTCGGGACGTTGATCTCCGGGATGGCCGTGTGGGGCGGGGCCGGGTGGCTGCTCGACCAGTGGTGGGACACGCGAGTGTTCTTCCCGGTCGGCATCATCTTCGGCATGACGGTGGCGATCTATCTCGTGGTCGCCAGGTACGGCGCTGCCCCCTCGTCAGGGGACGGGCAGGGCAAAAGCAGGACCCCGGGCGGACGACGGAGCCAGCCCAGGACGCAGAAGGGACAACGGTGACCTCCAGCGCCCTCGCGCTCGGCGGCGTGCTCGCTGCCGAAGGATCCGGCGACGGTTTTCAGGCCCCCGGCCTCGGTGAGTTCTATCCCGAGGTGGTCGCCAACTTCTCGGTGCTCGGCATCGACTTCGCGATCACGCGGATCACGATCATCCTGTGGGTGGCGACGCTCGCCCTCGTGGCCTTCCTCGTCGCCACGGTGCGCAACCCGCAGATCGTGCCCGGCAAGCTGCAGTACGTCGGGGAGTCCGGCTACTCGCTGGTCCGCGACGGGATCGCGCGGGATGTGATCGGCCCCAAGGGGCTGCCGTTCGCGCCCTTCCTCGGTGCGCTCTTCTTCTTCATCCTCGCGAACAACCTGATGGCGATCATTCCTTTCGCCCAGATCTCGCCGATGTCGAAGTTCGCGTTCCCGCTGGTGCTCGCGGCCATCTGCTGGGTCATGTACATCTGGATCGGCATCCGTGAGCAGGGGGCGGGGAAGTACTTCAAGGACATCCTGTTCCTGCCCGGCGTCCCGAAGCCCATGTACATCCTGGTGACGCCGATCGAGATCCTGCAGAACTTCGTCGTCCGGCCGTTCACCCTCGCCGTCCGTCTCTTCGCCAACATGTTCGCCGGCCACATGCTGCTGGTGGTCTTCTCCCTCGGGGCCGTCTACCTCTTCCAGGTGGGCAACTATTCGATTGTCTTCGGGCCGATCTCCGCGCTGATGGCGATCGTGATGACGTTCTTCGAATTGCTGGTCATCTTCCTGCAGGCCTATGTCTTCACCGTCCTGATGGGCACCTACCTCAACGGGTCGATCGAAGCCGAGCACTGAGCCCACCCGCACCACCCTTCAGACCGCACCACCCGCACCACCCCGCCAGCCGCCCGGCGCCCGCCGGACGACGACAGAGGAGGAACACCCCGTAATGGACGTTCTGGCAGAACTGACCGGCAGCGTCGGCTCGATCGGCTATGGCCTCGCCGCGATCGGCCCCGGTATCGGTGTCGGCATCGTGTGGGCCGCCTACATCCAGGCGACCGCGCGTCAGCCGGAATCGGCCGGTCTGACCCGTACGTACGCCTTCCTCGGCTTCGCGCTCTCCGAGGCGCTGGCCCTGATCGGCTTCGTCGTCCCCTTCGTCTTCGGCACCTGACCGAACTCGTTGACGAGTCCGGACCCCCACTCCAGACAGGGACACTGAGCGCATGAACATCCTGGCTGCGGAGAGCGAGAACCCGCTCCTTCCGCCCTTGGGCGAGATCATCATCGGCCTGATCGCTTTCGGGATCGTGCTGCTGGTGATGTTCAAGTTCGTCGCCCCGCGGTTCGAGCAGGTCTTCCGGGCCCGCCGCGAGGCGATCGAGGGCGGCATCGAGCGGGCCGAGGCCATGCAGACCGAGGCCAAGGCTGCGCTGGAGCAGTACCGCGCCCAGCTGGCCGAGGCCCGCAACGAGGCCGCGCAGATCCGTGACCAGGCCCGCGCCGAGGGCCAGCAGATCCTCGAGGAGCTGCGGTCCCAGGCGCAGGAGGAGTCGGCGCGGATCGTCGCCCGCGGCGCGGAGCAGCTGGCCAGCCAGCGCCAGCAGGTCATCAACGAGCTGCGCGGCCAGATCGGTGCGCTCGCCGTCGACCTCGCCAGCCGCGTGGTCGGGGAGTCCCTCGCCGAGGAGGCCCGCCGCAGGGGCACGGTCGACCGGTTCCTCGCGGAGCTGGACGACATGGCGACATCCGGCGAGGGCGCGCGCTGATGGAGGCCTCCAGTCGCGTCGCGCTCGCCCAGGCGCGCGAACGGCTGAGCGAGCTGGCAGAGGGCGCCACCGGTCCGGCCCTGCTCAGCCTGGCCGACGAGCTGTTCGCGGTCGCGCGGCTGCTCGACGGTCAGCTGACGCTGCGCCGGGCACTGTCGGACCCCGCGGGCAAGCCCGAGGATCGGGCCGCCCTGGCCCGTCGCCTGTTCGGGTCCAAGGTGTCCAGGACCACGCTCGATCTTCTCGAGACCATGGCGCGGCAGCGGTGGTCGCACCCGATCGACCTCGTCGATGCGGCGACCACTCTGGCGATCGAGGCGTCCCTGGACGCCGCGGACGCACGCGGTGAGCTCGACAGCGTCGAGGACGAGCTCTTCCGGTTCGGCCGGATCGTCGCGGCCGACCGAGAGCTCGCACGCATCCTGAGTGACCGTTCGGCCCCGGCCGAGGGCAAAGCGGCGCTGCTGGACCGTCTGCTCTCGGGGAAGGTCAGCCCGGTCACCGAGCAGCTGCTGCGCAACGTGCTGACCGGTCCGCACGCCGGCCACGCCGACACCGCGATCGAGCGGCTGTCGGAGCTGGCCAGCCGTCGGCGCGGCCAGACGACGGCTCGCGTGACCTCCGCGGTCGCGCTGACCGCCGCGCAGGAGCAGCGACTGTCCGACGTGCTCGGCCGGCTCTACGGCCGGACCATCGGGCTGCAGGTGACCGTGGACCCGAGCGTGCTCGGCGGTCTGGTCGTCCAGGTGGGCGACGAGGTCATCGACGGCAGCATCGCCCATCGACTCGACGTCGCCGGACGGCGGCTGGTCGGCTGACCGCCCGACCCGGCATCCACTCCAGACACGACCCCGCAGGGAAGAGGACACGACCCATGGCCGAGCTGACGATCTCCGCAGACGAGATCCGCAGTGCCATCCAGAACTACGTCACCGAGTTCAGCCCCGACGTCTCCCGCGAGGAGGTCGGCACGGTCACCGAGGCCGGCGACGGCATCGCCCGTGTCGAGGGACTGCCCTCGGTCATGACCAACGAGCTGCTCGAGTTCGAGAGCGGCGTCCGCGGTCTGGCACTGAACCTCGACGTCCGCGAGATCGGTGTCGTGGTCCTGGGTGACTACTCCGGCATCGAGGAGGGCCAGCAGGTCCGCCGGACCGGTGAGGTTCTCTCGGTTGCCGTCGGCGACGGTTACCTCGGCCGCGTCGTCGACCCGCTGGGCAATCCGATCGACGGCGGCGGCGAGCTCGAGACCACCGGCCGCCGGGCGCTGGAGCTGCAGGCGCCGACCGTGGTCCAGCGCCAGTCGGTGCACGAGCCGATGCAGACCGGCATCAAGGCCATCGACGCCATGACGCCGATCGGCCGCGGCCAGCGCCAGCTGATCATCGGTGACCGCCAGACCGGCAAGACGGCGATCGCACTCGACACGATCATCAACCAGAAGGAAGCCTGGGCCACCGGCGACCCGAAGCAGCAGGTGCGCTGCATCTACGTCGCGGTCGGCCAGAAGGGCTCCACGATCGCCGCCATCCGCTCCTCCCTCGAGG
>JAOPUS010000067.1 GCA_025963345.1 Blastococcus sp.
CACATCGGCTACATCCCCGGCGAGGACGGCCGGGTCACCGGGTTGTCGAAGCTGGCCCGGCTCGTGGACGTCTACGCCCGGCGGCCGCAGGTCCAGGAGCGGATGACCAGCCAGATCGCCGACGCGCTCAACGACGTGCTCAAGCCGCGCGGTGTGCTCGTGATCATCGAGGCCGAGCACCTGTGCATGGCGATGCGCGGCATCCGCAAGCCCGGCGCCACCACGGTGACCTCCGCGGTGCGCGGGATCTTCCGGGACAACCCGGCGACCCGGAGCGAGGCGATGAGCCTCGTGCTCGGTCGATGACACCGAGCATCCCGCTGCCGCGCCCCGGTCGGTGCGTGGTCATGGGCGTCCTCAACGTCACCCCGGACTCCTTCTCCGACGGCGGCTGCTTCGCCGACACTCCGTCCGCTGTCGCCCACGGCCTGCAGATGCACGCCGCGGGCGCCGACTACGTGGACGTCGGGGGTGAGTCGACCCGTCCCGGGGCCGACCGGGTCGACGCCGAGGAGGAGTGCCGCCGGGTGCTCCCGGTGATCCGCGAGCTCACCGCCGCCGGCGTGCGCACCAGCGTGGACACCACCCGAGCCGAGGTGGCCGAGGCCGCGATCGCGGCCGGCGCGACCCTGGTCAACGACGTCAGCGGCGGGCTCGCCGACGACGGCATGGCCAAGCTGGTCGCGGAGACCGGCGTCCCGTGGGTGCTCATGCACTGGCGCGGGCACAGCCGCGAGATGTACGCGGCCGCCCGCTACGGCGACGTCGTCACCGAGGTGTGTGCCGAGCTCACCGCCCGGGTCGAGGACGTCGTCGCCACCGGAGTCGCTCCGGAGCAGCTGGTGCTCGACCCCGGGCTCGGCTTCGCCAAGCGCGCCGAGCACAACTGGGCCCTGCTGGCGGGGCTGGACCGGCTCGTGGGACTGGGGCTGCCGGTGCTCGTCGGCGCCTCCCGCAAGACCTTCCTCGGCCGGTTGCTGGCCGCCGACGACGGTGCCGTCCGGCCTGCCGAGCGCCGGGACGACGCGACGCTGGCCACGACCGTGCTGGCCGCGCAGGCCGGCGCGTGGGGGGTGCGCGTGCACGACGCGGGCGCCTCCGTGGACGCCGTCCGCACCGTCGAAGCCGTGCGCGCCGCCCGGAGCGCCGTCCGTGGCTGATCCGCTGCCCGCCCACCCGACCCCCGACCGCATCGCGTTGCGCGGGGTCTGCGCCCACGCCCACCACGGCGTCTATGCCTTCGAGCGGGAGCGTGGGCAGATGTTCCGCGTCGACGCCGTCCTGGAGCTCGACACGGTCGCGGCGGCCGCCGGGGACGACCTCGAGAAGACCGTCAACTACGCCGAGCTCGCCCAGAAGCTCTACGCCGTCCTCACCGGTGAGCCGGTCAACCTGCTGGAGACCCTGGCTCAGCGCCTCGCGGACGTCTGCCTGGGCGATCCCCTGGTGGACGCCGTCGAGATCACGGTGCACAAGCCGCAGGCCGAGCTCGGGGTGCCGTTCGACGACGTCACCGTCGCCATCCGACGGGAACGGGCATGACGCGTGCGGTGCTCTCGCTCGGGGCCAACCTCGGTGACCGGGCCGGGGCGCTGCGCACCGCGCTGACCGCGCTGAAGGCCGACGGACTGATCGCCCGTTCCACGCTCTACGAGACCCCGCCGTGGGGGCCGGTCGAGCAGCCGCCGTACCTGAACGCGATCGCCGTCGTCCGCGGCCCCCGGGACGCCGCCGGCTGGCTGGCCCGGGCGCACGAACTGGAGCGGGACGCCGGCCGCACCCGCGACGTGCGGTTCGGCCCCCGGACCCTGGACGTCGACGTGATCACCGTGACCGGGGACGACGGGACGCCGGTGCGCTCCGACGACCCCGCGCTGACCCTGCCCCACCCGCGGGCGCACGAACGGGCCTTCGTGCTCGTGCCGTGGCTGACCCTGGACCCCACGGCCGTGCTGCCCGGCCACGGGAGCGTCGCCGACCTGGTCCGTGCCCTCCCGGCCGACGACGTCGATGCCGTCGTGCGCTGGGACCACCTGCATTGAGCGCCGCATGAAACCGGTGCGCCGTCGCGACCTCGCCGTCCTGGCCGCCGGCCTCGCCGTCGCGGTCTGGCTGCTGGTGCGCACCTGGTACGGGGAGCTCCCGCCGCTGCGTTGGTGGCTGCCGGTCCCGCTGGCGGTGCTCGCCGTCGCAGAGGCACTCGGTGCCCGGACGCTGCGGAGCCGTCTCGCCGCGCTGCGGCAGGCCCGGGCCGCCAGCGGTCGCGGTGGAGCCAAGCCACCCCCCGGGCCGGTGCGGCCGGTGGAGCCGATGTTGGTCGCCCGGCTGGCCGTGCTCGCGCAGGCCAGCGCCTACGTGGGCGCGGTGTTCGCCGGTGTCTGGGTCGGGGTGCTCGTCCACGTCGGCCCGGCGGTGCGGCGGCTCCAGGCCGCCGGTTCGGACACCGTCACCGCCGCTGTGGGCATCGGATGTGCAGTCGTGCTGGTGGCCGCGGCCCTGTGGCTGGAGTCGGTCTGCCGGGTCCCGCCCGAGGAGGACGGCCCGAGCGAGGGCGTCTCCGCCTGAAGCGTGCCGTGGACCCGGTGCCGGGGGCCGGAGGCTTCCCGCCGGGGACACGGGGAGGGGCTCCGCGGCGCAGGGGGACGGCTCCTGGCCGCGGTGTCGTCCGGAGGACGACAGATCACACAGCTCAGACCGAACCCGCCGTCTCCGGGATCGTGCCTTCCACCGAGCGGCGCAGGGCGGCGTGCAGGGAGTCCGGGGTGAGGACGCCGAGGAACCGGTCGCCGTCGAGCACCGCGACCCAGCCTGCCTCCTCCTGCAGCATCACGGCCATCGCCGTCTTCAGGGACGCGTCCACCGGCACCCAGGCCTCCATGCGGCGGCCGGCTGAGCCGACCGTGCCGGCCCCGGTGGCCCGCTCGGCCGACAGCCACCCGTGCAGGTTGTCCGCGTCGTCGAGGACGACGGCCCAACGGGCGCCTGACCGCTCCATGGCGGCACGCGCGTCGGCCACACCGTCGCCGACGTGCACCACGGGCGGCCGCTCCAGGTCCGCCGCGTCGATGCCGGTCACCGCCAGCCGCTTGAGGCCGCGGTCGGCGCCCACGAAGTCCGCCACGAAGGCGTTGGCCGGCCGGCCCAGCAGTTCCGCGGGGGTGGCGAACTGCTCCACATGGCCACCCTGGCTCATCACCGCGATCCGGTCGCCGATCCGCACGGCCTCCTCGATGTCGTGGGTGACGAAGACGATCGTCTTGCGCACGGTCTCCTGCAGCCGCAGGAACTCCGACTGCAGGCGCTCACGGACGACGGGGTCGACGGCGGAGAACGGCTCGTCCATGAGCAGCACCGCCGGGTCCGCGGCCAGTGCGCGGGCGACACCGGCCCGCTGGCGCTGACCGCCCGACAACTGGGCCGGGTAGCGGTCCCCGTGCGTGGCCGGGTCGAGGCCGACGGTGTCCAGGAGCTCGTCGACCCGGCTCCGGATCCGCGTCTTGTCCCAGCCGAGCAGTCGAGGCACGGTGCCGACGTTGGTGCGCACCGTCTGGTGCGGGAACAGCCCGATGCTCTGGATGACGTAGCCGATCCGGCGGCGCAACTGGTCGGGATCGACGCGGGTGACGTCCTCGCCGTCGAGCAGGATCCGTCCGGTGGAGGGTTCGATCAGCCGGTTGATCATCTTCATCGTCGTCGTCTTGCCGCACCCGGACGGGCCGACCAGCACGGTGAGCTCCCCGGCCGCGAAGGTGAGGTTCAGCTCGGCGACGCCGATGGTCCCGTCGGGATAGACCTTGCTGACGCCCTCCAGCCGGATCTCGGCGGCGCCACCGGTTCCGGTGGGTGCGACGCTCGCTGATCCGGTCGACTGCGCAGTAGCGTCCACGGGGTGGCCCTCCTGGGAAGCGCCCGGTGAGCGCGGGTTCGAGTTCGGCCGGCGGGGTGGCGCTCGCGCTGGATGCGGCGCCGAACCCCTGGTTCGACCCCTCCTACGTGATCGACAACTGGGACACCATTCTGCGTTACCTCGGTGAGCACGTGCGGCTGACCGTCCTCGCCGTCGTCCTCGGTGCGGCGATCGCGCTCCCGCTGGCGCTGCTGGCGCGCCGCAGCCGCTACCTCGCCGGGCCGGTCCTGGGCCTGTCCACGGTGATCTACACGATCCCGTCACTGGCCATGTTCGCGTTCATCTTCCCGCTCACCGGGCTGTCGTCGACCACCGTGCTGGTCGGGCTGGTCGCCTACTCGCTGGTCATCCTGGTGCGGAACTTCCTGGCCGGCTTGCAGGGCGTCCCCGCCGACGTCCGGGAGGCCGGGCGGGCCATGGGCTACGGCCGGCTGCGGCTGTTCTGGCACATCGACCTGCCGCTGGCGCTGCCCACCTTCATGGCCGGCCTGCGCATCGCGACCGTCTCGACCGTCGCCCTCACCACGGTCGGTGTCCTCGTCGGGCACGGCGGCCTCGGACAGCTGATCACCGGCGGCTTCAACGCCAACTTCTACCGGGCCGAGATCGTCACCGGCGCCGTCGGCTGCGTCCTCCTGGCGCTCGTCGCCGACGTGCTGCTGGCCGGCGTGGAGCGGCTGCTCACCCCTTGGGCGCGGGCGGCTCGGGCATGAGCGCCTTCGGGGACGCGGTGGTCTACCTGAACGACCCGTTCAACTGGACCCGCACCAACGGGATCCTGGACCTGCTGCGCCAGCACCTGGCGATCTCCGTGGTGGCGGTGCTCGCCGCGCTGGTGCTCGCCCTGCCGCTGGGGATCGCGCTGGGCACGTCCGGGCGCGGGGGCGGGGCGGTCGTCGTGCTGTCGAACGTCAGCCGCGCCATCCCGACGCTGGCGCTGCTCACCCTGTTCGCGGTCAGCCCGATCGGCTTCGGCCCCCGGGCCACCACGATCGCGCTGGCCGTCTTCGCGATCCCGCCGATCCTGACCAACACCTACGTCGGCTTCCGGGGGGTCGACGCCGACGTCCGCGAGGCCGCCCGGGCGATGGGCATGCGCCGGGCTCAGGTCATCCGACGGGTCGATCTCCCGCTGGCCCTCCCGCTGGTCATGACCGGGGTGCGGACCGCAGCGGTCCAGGTCGTCGCGACGGCGTCGTTGGCTGCGCTCGTCGCCGGCGGCGGCCTCGGCCGCATCGTCGCCCTCGGTTTCGGCCAGCAGAACTACGGTCAGATGATTGCCGGGGCGATCCTGATCGCCGCCTTGGCCCTGCTCACCGAACTGGCGCTCGTGCTGCTCACCTGGGCCGTCACCCCAGGCCCTCGGCGGTTCCCGTTCCTCCAGGTTCGCGCCCGTGCCGGCACCGCGGAGCCGGAGCCGACTGCCGCCGGGATGCCACTGTGATCGGCGGTCGCCGGTAACGAAAGCGCAACGGCCGCCCCCTGGATTGCATGTGCGTGCAACGGCGGGGTTCGATCTACACGCGGGAAACTTCTCGCCAGACACGCGTGGCGGCCGGTGGCCGCACGGGACACAGAAGGCGGGCACGCATGCGCGCACGAATCCGGTTCATCGCTCCCCTTGCTGTCGCGGTCGCGCTGACCGCGGCCTGCGGGAACTCGGGCTCCTCCGGCACCGGGGGTGACGCCCAGGGCAGCGGCACCGCGTCCGGCGACACCTGTGCGCCGGTTGCCGGCGACAAGCTCGTCGTCCTCGAGGACGACAAGCACCTGCAGAACGCCGACAACGTCATCCCGGCCGTCAACGCCCAGACCGCGCAGAGCCAGCCGGCGTTGCTCCCCGCGCTGAACGCCGTGTCGGCGGCGCTCACCACCAAGGACCTCGTCGACATGAACGCGGCCGTCGACGTCGACCGGAAGAGCGCGGAGGACGTCGCCGCCGCGTGGGTGGCGGACAGCGGGGTCACCGACGGCCTGGAGCAGGGCAGCGGCCCCATCGCGGTCGGTGGTGCTGGCTTCACCGAGTCAACTGTCCTGGCCAACGTCTACGCCGACGTGCTGAAGGCGGCCGGCTTCGACGCGAGCGTCCGTGAGGTCGGCAGCCGCGAGCTCTACCTCGAGGCGCTGATCACCGGGAACGAGATCCAGGCGTTCCCTGAGTACCTGGCTACGGTCACCGAGACCCTGAACAAGAAGGCCAACGGGCCCGAGGCCAAGCCGGTTGCCAGCGGCGACGTCGACGCCACGCTTGCGGCGCTGCAGCCGCTGGCGCAGGCGAACGGACTGGCCTTCGGGGAGCCTTCCGACGCCGTCGACCAGAACGCCTTCGCCGTCACCACGGCGTTCGCCGACCAGGTGGGCGTGAAGACGCTCTCCGAGCTGGCCGACGCCTGTGGCGACGGGTCGCTGATCCTGGGCGGTCCGGCCGAGTGCCCGACCCGTCCGTTCTGCCAGCCGGGCCTCGAGGACACCTACGGCCTGAAGTTCGCGAGCTTCCAGGAGTACGGAGACACCGGCGGCCCCTTGACCAAGGCTGCGATCCAGCAGGGCGAGGTCTCGATCGGTCTGGTCTTCAGCTCCGACGGCGCCCTGGCCCAGGGCTGAACCATCCGGGTCACCCGGCCGCAACCGCGGCCGGGTGACCCCGGCTCAGTACCAGCCGCCGGGCGGGAGCTGTTCGCCCGCCTGGACCACGGCGGGAATGCGGTCGCCCTCCGGGGCCAGCGGACAGGACCAGCGCGGGTCGTACGTGCACGACGGGTGGTATGCGAAGTTCAGGTCGACCACGAGCCGGTCACCGTCGCTGCCCAGGTCGGCCCCCTTGACGGTGTCGAGGAGATAGCGGCCGCCGCCGTACGTCGTCGTCCCGGCGCTGCCGTCCCGCAGGGGGAGGAAGACACCCCCGCCGTACCCACCGAGCCACCAGACGTCCAGCGGCCCCCGCTCGCCCAGTGACACCGTGCCGATCCGGTCCAGCGGGACGACGCCGTCCTCGGCCGTGGGCATTTCCAGCCGCTGCGCGGGCGCGGGCTCGAGCACGGCATCGAAGCGCAGCGCCGGGTCGTACGGCGCGAACGGAAGGCCCCGGAAGGCCTGCCGGGCCGCCGGGTCCAGCGGCGAGTCCGGATGGGTGGCGAACAGCTCGTCGCGGCCGTCCCGCCAGGTGCGCCAGCCGGACTCCGGGTCGGTCGCGCTCCGCGCGGCGGCGTAGAGGGCGCCCACCCGGCGGCGCCAGTCGAGCAGCGTGAGCGTCATGCCGCCACTCTGGCAGCCGTCGGGTCACGACGCGGCCGAGACGTCGGTGATCGACCGTGCACGGAGAGCTTCCGCCGCTACGCTGGGGGCCATGCCCCGCCGCGAGGACGACGACGTCGCCCCTCGGCCCGGCGCCCCCAGCCACCGGACGCCGACCCTCGCCGGCGGGTTCGCTCTCGCCGTCGCGGCCACGCTGGCGGTCTTCGTGACCGACAATCCCCAGTACCTCCGGGTCGCGGTCGTGGCGGTGGCCTGGGCTTTCGTACTCGCCGCCTTCGCCGCCGGCCGCCGCGGCACCGATCGGGTCGCCGCCGCGGCCCGGGAACTGGAGCTGCGCCGGGCCTACGAACTCGAGCTCGAGCGTGAGGTCGCCGCCCGGCACGAGTACGAGCTGGAGCTGGAGAACGAGCTGCGCCGCGAGACCGAGGACTCGATGCGCTACGAGCTCGACGCGCTGCGCGGGGACATCGCCGCGCTGTCGGGCCTGCGCGACGAGGTCGCCCGGGTGTCCGAGCTCCGGGGTGACATCGCGGCGCTCACCTCCCTCCGTGACGAGGTGGCGCGGGTCGCCGCGCTGCGCGACGACGTCGCGGCGCTCACTTCGCTGCGCCAGGACCTGGGCCAGCTCGCCGACCTGCGCGCCGACATGGGCCGGCTCCGGGCCGAGCTCACCGAGCAGCTGTCCAGCGAGATGCTGGTCGAGCGGATCGTCATGCGGACGCAGGCCAGCCGGCTGCCGGCCGATCAGGGCCGGCTCGACGGCCCGGGGCGCACCCTGGAGGGGGCGGCGAGCTGGGCCGACGACGTCCCGCCCCGGGAGCTGACCGGGGGATGGCCGGCCGTCCGCCTCGACGAGCCGCGGGAGACCCAGCAGTTCGAGCAGGTGCGGATCGAGCGCACCGGGCCACGCCCGCCGGTCCCGATCCCGCCGTCCGCAGCCACCTGGCGCACTCCCGACCGGGAGCCCCCAGCCGCCGAGCCGCGACCGTGGGACGCCCCGCTGCCGGCCCCGCCGTGGGAGACACCGGCCACCAGCTCGTGGCCGGTCTCTGCGCCGGCGGTAACGCCCACGTCGACGTTCGCTGCTGTCGCTCCGCCGCCGTTCACCCCGCTGCCGGTCCGGGACGAGCCCGCCGCCGGGCCGCATCTCTGGAGCTCGATCGCCCGGCACGAGGAGGGCGCGCACGCGTCCCGCCATGCCGCCAGCGAGCCCGCCCCCGCGCCGGCCACGGCGGCCTTCCCGATGTCGCCGCCCCGGGCCGCCGAGGTCGCCGCCGCGCGCCCCGCCGTCCCGCCGCCGACCGCGCTCACGCC